>NZ_FMDK01000024.1 GCF_900091995.1 Streptomyces sp. MnatMP-M17 | reverse complement strand
CGCCGTCGCGTCCTCCGCCTCCGCCGCGCGCTCGGCCGACGCGGCGAGCGCCGACTCCGGCAGCGGTGCGGAGAGAATCGCCGCGATCTCGGGCCGCGGAGCGGGCGGCGGCGCGCAGATGCCGCCCAGATCCTTGGCGCGTACGGCCTTGGTGATCCAGGACCGGTCGAGCACCCGCCGCTCGTCGGCCTCGGCGACCAGATCCTCGGACTGGTTGTAGTCGCCGTCGGCGGCCTGCACCGCCCAGAGGTGTACGGCGACGCCATGCTCCTTGGCCGACATCAGTCCCGGTAGCAGATCTCCGTCCCCGGTCACGAGCACAACGTCCGAGCAGGCGCGATTTCTGGCCAGCTCGGTCAGCTCCGCGTGCATCGCGGCGTCGACGCCCTTCTGCGCCCAGCGCCCGTCACTGCGGGTCAGCGCGCCCAGCCGTACGGTGACACGGGACATGACCCGTAGCCGTCGGTGCTCGGGCTGCGGGACCCGGTCGGGCGCGCCGTCGAACCAGTAGATACGGAGCAGCGGCTGTTCCGTATCGGCCTCGGCGCGTTCGCGCAGGCCCTGGATAAGGGCGGCGTGGTCGACGGTGATACGGGAACGTGCCGGTTCTCCGGCGAGAAGACTCGCGGCGGCGCCCAGCAGATAGCCGGCGTCCACCAGGACGACGCAGCGGTCCACGTGTTCCACCCTCTTTCGGGAACCTCGGGATCGGGAGATCGGGAGTTACTGCGGGTTTGCTTCGAGTCTGCCCGACGGCAAGAGGCTTAACGTCCGGAACTCGATCATCGGCGTGGCGGATCACTGGTCACGCCCGTGACAAGGCACCACTACATACGGCAATGATCCACAATGCGGCCGTTCGTGGCCTATGTGACGCTGAATGCGGCCCTGGACCCGACTCATCCCCCGCAGGAGGCAGCACCATGGCCAAGAACAAGAACCGCGACCGTCGGGACCGAAGTACCAAGCAGCCGCACCGCACCGAGCCTCAGCGTGGCAACGAGGAGACGGGATCCTCGTCCATGGAGGACCGGTCCGGGGAGAGGCTGTCGAACATCTCGCCGACGGATGTCGCGCACAAGGGCCGGCAGAAGCGCTTCGGCCACAACTGACACTCCGCGGCCCGGCGCGCCGGACAGGCCCGGGATGACGCACAAGGGGCACGCCCACCACCGGGCGTGCCCCTTCTCTGTGCATGGGCTCTGTACGGATGACCAGGGATTACCCGTACGGAACTCCCCGTACAGAACTACCTGTGCGGAGCGAGCACTAGCCCGCCAGGCAGGCCGGGCCCAGCAGCACCTTCAGATCGCCGAAGAGCGCCGGATCGGGCTGCACCCGGTGCCGGTCGAGCCGGAGCACCGTCGTCTTACGGGCGCCTTGGAGCTTAATCCTCACCTCCGAGTTCCCACGGTGGTGGCTCAGGATCTCGCCGAGCCTGCTGATCATCGGCGGAGTGACCTTGACCGTGGGAATGGTGATGGTGACCGGCGCATCGGTCCCCGCGGACGACAGATCCGGGACCGACAGCTCCATCGCGACCAGCCGTGGGATGTCCTCGCGCTTGTCGAGACGGCCCTTGACGAAGACCACGGTGTCCTCGACCAACTGGGTCGAGACCAGCTGGTAGGTCGCCGGGAAGAACATGCACTCGATGGAGCCGGCCAGATCCTCGACCGTGGCGATCGCCCAGGCGTTGCCCTGTTTGGTCATCTTGCGCTGGAGGCCGGAGATGATGCCGCCGACGGTCACGACCGCGCCGTCCGCGTGCTCACCGCCGGTGAGCTGGGCGATCGCCGCGTCGGCCTTGTCGGACAGCACATGCTCCAGGCCGAAGAGCGGATGGTCGGAGACATACAGTCCGAGCATCTCGCGCTCCTGCGCGAGCAGATACGACTTGTCCCACTCGACGTCGGAGAACTCGACGTCGAGCCCGAAGCCCGGCTCCTCGTTCTGCTCGTCGCCCATGCCGCCGAAGAGGTCGAACTGGCCTTCGGCCTCCTTGCGCTTGACCTGCACCACATTGTCGATCATCGGCTCGTGGTGGGCGACCAGGCCCTTACGGGTGTGGCCCATCTCGTCGAAGGCACCGGCCTTGATCAGCGATTCGACCGTGCGCTTGTTGCAGACCACCGCCTCGACCTTGTCCAGGAAGTCCGGGAAGCTGCTGTACTTTCCCTTCGACTTGCGGCACCGGATGATCGAGTCCACCACGTTCTGACCGACGTTCCGCACCGCCGTCAGACCGAACAGGATCACATCGTCACCCTGCGCGGCGAAGTTCGACTGCGACTCGTTGACGTTGGGAGGCAGCACCTTGATGCCCATACGACGGCACTCGTTCAGATAGACCGCCGACTTGTCCTTGTCGTCCTTGACCGAGGTCAGCAGCGCCGCCATGTACTCGGCCGGGTGGTTGGCCTTGAGATACGCGGTCCAGTAGGTGACCAGTCCGTACGCGGAGGAGTGGGCCTTGTTGAACGCGTATCCGGCGAACGGGACCAGTACGTCCCACAGGGCCTGGATCGCCTCGTCCGAATAGCCGTTCTTCTTGGCGCCGGCCTGGAAGAGGACGAAGTTCTTCGCGAGCTCGTCGGCCTTCTTCTTGCCCATCACGCGGCGCAGGATGTCCGCCTCGCCCAGGGAGTACCCGGCGATGATCTGGGCGGCCTTCTGTACCTGCTCCTGGTACACGATCAGGCCGTGGGTGAGGCCGAGGACCTCCTTGAGAGGCTCCTCCAGCTCCGGGTGGATCGGAGTGATCTCCTGCTGGCCGTTCTTGCGCAGCGCGTAGTTCGTATGCGAGTTCATGCCCATCGGGCCCGGCCGGTACAGGGCCGAGACGGCGGAAATGTCCTCGAAGTTGTCGGGCTTCATCAGCCGCAGCAGCGAGCGCATCGGGCCGCCGTCGAACTGGAAGACTCCGAGCGTGTCACCGCGCCCGAGCAGTTCGAAGGTCTTCGGGTCGTCCAGCGGCAGGGCGAGCAGATCGAGGCCGATGCCCTTGTTCGCCTTCACCATCTTGACGGCGTCGTCCATGATGGTCAGATTTCGCAGGCCCAGGAAGTCCATCTTCAGCAGGCCGAGCGACTCACAGCTCGGATAGTCCCACTGTGTGATGGTCACTCCGTCGGTGTGCCGCACCCAGACCGGCACATGGTCGGTGATCGTCTCGCTGGACATGATCACACCGGCCGCGTGCACGCCCATCTGCCGGACCAGGCCCTCCACACCCTTCGCGGTGTCGATGACCTTCTTCACATCCGGCTCGTTCTCGTACATCCCGCGGATCTCGCCCGCCTCGCTGTACCGCGGGTGCTTGGGATCGGTGATGCCGTTGAGATCGATGCCCTTGCCGAGCACATCGGCGGGCATGGCCTTGGTGAGCCGGTCGCCCATCGCATACGGGTAACCCAGCACCCGCGCCGAGTCCTTGATGGCGTTCTTCGCCTTGATCTTGCCGTAGGTGCCGATCATGGCGACCTTGTCGGCGCCGTACTTCTCCGTCACATACCGGATGACCTCACCGCGCCGGCGCTCGTCGAAGTCGATGTCGACATCGGGCATCGAGATGCGCTCGGGGTTGAGGAACCGCTCGAAGATCAGACCGTGTTCGATCGGGTCGAGGTCGGTGATGCCCATCGCGTACGCCACGATCGAGCCGGCCGCCGAACCACGGCCAGGGCCGACCGCGATGCCGTTGTTCTTGGCCCACATGATGAAGTCGGCCACCACGAGGAAGTACCCCGGGAAGCCCATCTCGATGATGATGCCCATCTCGTACTCGACCTGCTTGAGCCGGTCGTCCGGGATGCCGTTCGGATAGCGGCGGGCCATGCCGCGCATGGTCTCCTCACGGAACCAGGTGACCTCCGTGAAGCCCTCCGGCACATCGAACTTGGGCATCAGGTTCCGCTCCTCGAACCAGCCCTCCGTATCGATCTGCTGCGCCACCAGGAGCGTGTTGGCGCAGCCTTCCTGCCAGGCGTCGGAGGAGTCCACCGCGTACATCTCGTCGGTCGACTTGAGGTAATAACCGGTGCCGTCGAAGCGGAAACGGTCCGGATCGGAGAGGTTCTTGCCGGTCTGGATGCACAGCAGCGCGTCATGCGCGGTGGCCTCGCCGGCATAGGTGTAGTGCGAGTCGTTGGTGACGATCGGCGGGATGCCGAGCTTCTTCCCGATCTCCAGCAGCCCGTCACGCACCCGGTGCTCGATCTCGATGCCGTGGTCCATCAGCTCCAGGAAATACCGGTCCTTGCCGAAGATGTCCTGGTACTCGGAGGCCGCCTTCAGCGCCTCGTCGAACTGCCCGAGCCGCAGCCGCGTCTGGAGCTCACCCGACGGACATCCGGTGGACGCGATCAGCCCTTCCGACCACTGGGCGATCGTCTCCTTGTCCATGCGCGGCCACTTCTGGAGCCAGCCCTCCGCATACGCGTCGGACGACAGCCGGAAGAGATTGTGCAGCCCTGTCCTGTTCGCCGCCCAGATCGTCTTGTGCGTATAACCACCCGAACCGGAGACGTCATCACGCTTCTGGTGCGGCTGGCCCCACTGGATCTTCCGCTTGTTGCGCCGCGACTCCGGCGCCACATACGCCTCGATCCCGATGATCGGCGTCACACCCGCCTTCTTCGCCTGATGGAAGAAGTCATAGGCCCCATGGAGATTGCCATGGTCCGTCATCGCGATATGGGACATGCCCATCTCGTTGCACGCCTTGAACATGTCTCCCAGCCGCGCGGCACCATCCAACAGCGAGTACTGGGTGTGGACATGCAGGTGCGTGAACGGCGGCTTGGTCACGGTGAAGGCCTCCAGCGAACGTACGACACTGTGTGTTTTCCCGGACGCAATCCCCGGGCCCCCGGCTGTGGACAGTCTCGGGGGGACAGCGTCGAAGTCTACGGCCCGGGACTGACAGAGGACGGGCACTCACGAGTAACGTCATGCGTTGCCCGGGAGAGGGCTCCGACTCCGTCGGAGCCCTGCACCACGTCCCGCACCACGCCCTGCACCACGTCATCACCTCATACACCCACACCCTCGATTGTCCTGCGCCAGGAGGCACACAGCGATGTCGGTCCCGCGACCTGTTGAGGCAGCTGACGAACAGCGCGGCGAGGAGATCCTCGCCGTCTTCGACACCGCGTTCGGTGCGCTGCTCGCGGCCGATCCTGCGGCCTTCCGGGTGAAGTTCAGGAAGATGGCCGCCTCCGCCTTCGCCTTCTACCGGGGCACGGCGAGCCTGTTCTACAGCGATCTGGAGCGGGAGCGCT
This sequence comes from Streptomyces sp. MnatMP-M17, assembly GCF_900091995.1. Classification (GTDB taxonomy): domain Bacteria; phylum Actinomycetota; class Actinomycetes; order Streptomycetales; family Streptomycetaceae; genus Streptomyces. The sequence continues at coordinate 7,743 of NZ_FMDK01000024.1, read as the reverse complement.
CCGGCGGGACCACAGGTCCGTTCCTCGACGAGCGCACCGGCCGGGTCTGGATCCACGGCGATCTGCACGCCGAGAACTTCGGCACGTACATGGACGCCAACGGCCGGCTGATCTTCAACGTCAATGACTTCGACGAGGCGTACATCGGTCCCTTCACCTGGGATCTGAAGCGCTTCGCGGCCTCCCTCGCGCTGATCGGCTACACCAAGGCGCTCAGCGACGCGCAGATCACCGAGCTGGTGGAGATCTACGCGGGCGCCTACCGCGAGCGGATCCACGCGCTGGCCACCGGCGCCAAGAACGACGAGGTGCCGCCCTTCACCCTGGACACCGCCCAGGGCCCGCTGCTCGGCGCGCTGCGCTCGGCCCGTTCGCTGACGCGCTTCGGACTGCTCGACTCGATGACCGAGATCCGGGAGTACGAGCGGCGCTTCGCACCGGGCGGCGGCTCCATCGAGCTGGACGCGGCCACCCGTTACAAGATCCTCGCCGCGTTCGACGGCTATCTGGAGACGCTGCCCGAGTCCAGCCTGACGCGGCCCGACTCGTACCGCGTCAAGGATGTCGTCGGGCGCCGGGGCGTGGGCATCGGCTCCGCGGGCCTGCCCTCGTACAACATCCTGCTGGAGGGCAACAGCGACGCCCTGGAGAACGACGTCGTGATTTATATGAAGCAGGCGCAGACTCCGGCGGTCTCGCGGCACATCACCGACAGGACCGTCCGGGAGTACTTCCAGCACGAGGGCCACCGCACGGTGATCTCGCAGCGGGCGCTCCAGGCCCATGCCGACCCGTGGCTGGGCTGGACCGAGCTGGACGGCGCCGGCCAGCTTGTGGCGGAGGTCTCGCCGTACGCCGTGGATCTCGACTGGTCGGATCTGGACGATCTGGAGGAGATCGCGGCGGTCGTCGCCGATCTGGGCAGGGCCACGGCCACGATGCACTCGGCGGCGGACGACGAGAGCGGGCATTCGCTGGTGCCGTTCTCCACGGAGCGTGCCATCGACGCGGCGATCGCGGCCGACGAGGACGGCTTCGGCCGGCTGCTGGTGGACTTCGCGCACAGCTACGGGGCACGGGCCAGGGCGGACCACCAGATCTTCGTCGATCTGTTCCGCAACGGCCGGCTGGCACCGTAAGGCCCGCAGTGGCCCGTAAGGCCCCGCGGTACTCATGGCCGGGTTTGCGGTACTCATAGCCGGGCTTTAAGGGCCGCTTACAGGGACGCATGGCACACTCGGCGGCGATGGACATATCCGGGACGCGGCTCAGGGCCACGCGGGCAGCACTGTTCACGGCACTGGTCGTGACGCTGTCCGCGGGCTCGCATGTGCTGCTGTCCCGGGCGCCGGTGCCGCTGTCCCTGGTCGTCGCGCTCAGCGCCGTGGTCTTTCCGCTCGCCTACGCGGCGGCGGGCCGCGAGCGTGGCTACTGGCGGATAGCCGCCCTGCTCGTCCCGCTCGAACTGGCCGCGGACACCGTCTTCACCAGCGGCCAGCATGTCTGTTACGGACCGGCGGGCGGCCCGGTGGCCGGGTCGCTCCGCTCTGTCGGCTTCGACGTCCTGTGCGGCGGCGCCTTCGGTACGCCGCTGCCGGCCGTGGTCTCGCCGGACTCCGCCGCGGCCTCTCTGCTGAACTCTCCGGACCCGGCCCTGCCCTGGCTGCTGCTGGCCGCCCATGTCTCGATCGGGCTGCTCGCCGCGTACTGGCTGCGGCACGGCGAGTCCGCGCTGTCGGGTCTGGTACGGGCCGTGGCCGCGTTCGCGTTCCGGCCGCTGCTGATCGCGGTCACCGTGGCGGGCACGGCCGTCGGCGCCGTACGCCGGAGGATCCGCCCGGCGGACCGCCCGCGCTCCGCCCGCACCCGGCTCCTTGTGCACTCCGTAGGACGGCGAGGGCCGCCGCTTCTCGCGCTCAGCTCTGTCTGAGCGTCCGAGCAGGCGGCCCTTCTCCCTTCCCCGCTCCGCTTCGGCGGAAGCATGTCATCACACGGAGTCATTCCTCATGAGCGCACGGAACAGCAAGACGAACAAGGCGGCGGCCCGCGAGCGGCTGCGCGAGGAGCGCGAGCGTCAGGCGCGGAAGGACAAGGTCCGCCGCCAGTTCATCGTCGCGGGATCGGCCGTCGTGGTCCTCGCGATAGCCGGCGGCGTGGGCTTCGCCGTCGTCCAGGCGAACAAGCCCTCGCACTGGGAGGCGATGAAGGACGAGACCAGCGTCGTCGCACCCAAGAACACCGAGGGCACGGACGGTACGACCGTCGTCATCGGCAAGGCCGACGCCAAGAAAACGCTCGAACTGTACGAGGACTCCCGCTGCCCGGTCTGCGCGAGCTTCGAGCAGACGGTCGGCGAGACGCTCCAGAACGATGTCGACGCCGGCAAGTTCAAGGTCAAGTACATCGGCGCGACCTTCATCGACAACTCCGACAACGGCACGGGCTCGAAGAACGCCCTCTCCGCACTGGGCGCGGCGCTGAACGTGAGCCCCGAGGCCTTCATGCAGTACAAGGCCGCGCTCTACTCGGCGAAGTACCACCCGGAGGAGACCCAGGACAAGTTCGCCAAGGACAGCTATCTGATCGAGGTGGCCGACTCGGTGAACGCGCTCAAGGGCAACAAGGCGTTCCAGCAGGACGTCAAGGACGGGACGTACGACGCCTGGGCGATGAAGATGTCCGCCGTCTTCGACAAGAGCGGCGTGGGCGGCACGCCGACGCTCAAGATGGACGGCAAGAAGCTCACCACGGAGGGCAGCGAGAACGCGCCCATGACGGTGGCGGAATTCAACACGGCGATCACCAAGGCGCTCGCCGCGTAAGGGCCTCGCCTCGTAAAGGCGTTGAGGCGTTCACGGACGGCGACGGTCGGCGGAGTCGGGCGGTGCAAGCCCCCGGGCGGTGACCGTCGCGCGGCCGGCGTCCGACGGGCAGGCGAACATTCCCGATTCGTCTGCCCTGCCGTCCTACTGGTCAGTAATCTGCTCGTCCGTGACCAGTCTTCCGCCTTCTTCGCCGCGTCGCCGCACGGTCGTCAAGGCCGCTGCCGCCACCGCCGCCGCCACAGCTGTCGCCGCTCCGGTCGTTCTCGGCGGCTCCGCCTCCGCCGCCGAGGCTCCCGCCTTCCTTCACGGTGTCGCCTCCGGAGATCCGCTCCCGGACGGCGTGCTGCTCTGGACCCGGGTCACTCCTTCCTCCGACGCCGTGCCGGGCTCCGGCAAGGGAGCCGAGACCGAGGTGGGCTGGGAGGTCGCCGAGGACAGGGAGTTCACGTCCGTCGTCGCCCGTGGCACCACCACCGCAGGGGCCGTCTCGGACCATACGGTCAAGGCCGATGTAAGGGGCCTGCGCCAGGCGACCGTCTATTACTTCCGGTTCATCGCGGGCGGGACGGTCTCGCCCGTGGGCCGTACGCGCACCGCCCCGGCATCCGACGCCGCAGCCCCGGGTGTGCGCTTCGGAGTGGTCTCCTGCTCCAACTGGGAGGCCGGCTACTTCTCCGCGTACCGCCATCTCGCCGCCCGCGCCGACCTGGACGCCGTCCTCCATCTCGGCGACTACATCTACGAGTACGCGACCGGTGACTTCCCGGCGGCGGAGTACGCCGTACGGCAGCACGAGCCGACACACGAGATCATCAGCCTCGCCGACTACCGCACCCGCCACGGCCGTTACAAGTCGGACGCTGACCTGCGGGCACTGCACGCGGCCCATCCCGTGATCGCCATCTGGGACGACCACGAGTTCGCGAACGACGCCTGGTCGGGCGGCGCGGAGAACCACACGCCCGGTACGGAAGGCGCCTGGGCCGACCGGGCCGCGGCGGCCCGGCAGGCGTACTTCGAGTGGATGCCCGTCCGCGCCTCCACCGAGGGCACGGTCTACCGCCGGCTGCGCTTCGGCTCGCTCGCCGATCTCCATCTGCTGGATCTGCGTTCCTTCCGCTCGCAGCAGACGACCGCCGGCAACAGCGCGGTGGACGACCCGGAGCGTACGATCACCGGCCGCGCCCAGCTCGACTGGCTCAAGGCGGGGCTGGCGGGCTCGGACGCCGTCTGGAAGCTGGTCGGCACCTCTGTGATGATCTCGCCGGTCGCCTTCGGCTCCCTTCCCGTCCATCTGCTGGGCCCGATAGCCGAGTTGCTGGGCCTGCCCAAGGAAGGGCTCGCGGTCAATGTCGACCAGTGGGACGGCTATACGGACGACCGCAAGGAACTGCTCGGGCATCTCACCCAGCGCGGGATCAAGAACACCGTCTTCCTGACCGGTGACATCCATATGGCCTGGGCCAACGACGTACCGGTCACGGCCGCCACCTATCCGCTCTCCCGCTCCGCCGCCACGGAGTTCGTGGTCACCTCGGTCACCTCCGACAATCTGGACGACATCCTCCATGTGCCGGCGGGCACGCTCTCCGTCGTAGCCACGGCGGCGGTGCAGCTCGCCAACCGCCATGTGAAGTGGGTGGACATGGACCACCACGGCTACGGCGTGCTCGATGTCACCGCCGAGCGGACGCAGATGGACTACTACACGATCTCCGACCGGACCGATCCCGGAGCGACCGCCTCCTGGGCCCGCTCCTACCGCACCACGTCCGGCTCACAGCGGATCGAGAGGGCGGACCGGCCCGTACGCTGACCCGCGGCGACCGCGAGAGCTGTGCTGGGCCCGCCGGGCCAGACGCTCAGAGCGACGCGATGAACGCCCGAGCGATCCGCCAGGTCTCCTCGGCGGCCGGCTCGTCGTAGTCCGGCAGACCGGGATCGGTGTAGAGGTGCCCTGCCCCCGGGTAGCGGTAGATCTCCACATCGGCCCCGGTCTGCCGCATCCGCAGATACCAGGCGGTCAGCCAGTCGTGCGACTCGAAAGGGTCCGGGTCCGCGACATGGAGCTGTACGGGCAGCTCGTCCACGGACGCGTTCTCCGCGATGTCGGACGTGCCGTGCAGCAGCAGCAAGCCGCGCGCCTTGGTGTCGCCCAGCGCCAGAGTCTGGGCGATCGAGCCGCCCAGCGAGAATCCCGCGTACAGCAGACCGCGCTCGGAGTACGGCGCGGCGGCCAGGACCGCGCGCCTGAGCAGCTCTTCCTTGCCGATCTTGTCCTTGAGGGCCCTGCCCTCCTCCACGGTCTCCGCGGTCTGTCCGTCGAAAAGGTCCGGCACGTGCACCTGGTGCCCGTCCGCCCGCAGCCGGCCGGCCGCATCATGTACGGCGGGGCGCAGACCGTGGACGGAATGGAAGAGCATGATGTCCATCCGGCCATCCTGCCAGCCCAGGCCGTCAACCAGCGAGGGAGCCATGGAGAACGTACTGCGCCCACTGACCGTGCTCGGGGGCTCGGTCCTGCTCACCCTGGCCGTCGGCTGGGCGGCCGACCTGCTGCTGCGCCGCGCGGATCTGCGCCATCCCGAGATCCCGCTCTGGGGACTGCTGCGCCGCTGCCGGCTGCCGTTGCAGGTGGTCCTGCTCACCACCATGCTGCGCGGCTCGTTCCGGGAGACGGGCTGGCGGATCTTCGAGACGTACCACACGACGATCGGCCGGGCCCTGTCGCTGGTGCTGACCGGCGCGGGCGCCTGGCTGGTCGTACGGATCGTGTCCGCCGTGGTGGAGTCGGCGTACGCGCGCTACGCCTCCTCCACGCGCGATGCGGCCCGGGTCCGCCGGGTCCGTACGCAGGTGACGCTGATCATGCGGATCGTGACCGCGGTCGTCGTGGTGGTGGCCGTGGCGGCGATCCTGCTCACCTTCCCGGACATGCGAGCCGTCGGCACCTCGATGCTGGCCTCGGCGGGCATCATCGGCATCGTCGCCGGTGTCGCCGCGCAGTCCACGCTCGGCAATCTCTTCGCGGGCTTCCAGATCGCGTTCGGCGACATGGTGCGGATCGGCGACACGGTGGTGGTGGACGGTGAGTGGGGCGTGGTCGAGGAGGTCACGCTCACCTTCCTCACGGTACGGACCTGGGACGAACGGCGGATCACGATGCCCGTCTCGTACTTCACCAGCAAGCCGTTCGAGAACTGGTCGCGCGGCGGGATCCAGATGACCGGCACGGTCTTCTTCCAGCTCGACCACTCCGCGCCGGTGCCGCTGATGCGCGAGAAGCTGCACGCGATCCTGCTGGAGTGCCCGGCCTGGGACGGCCGCGACTGGAATCTGGCGGTCACCGACACCACGCCGAGCACGATGGAGGTGCGCGCGGTGGTGACGGCCAAGGACGCGAACGACATCTGGACGGTGCGGTGCGCCGTACGGGAGGCGATGCTGGCCTGGCTGGCCGAGCACCACGCCTACGCCCTGCCGAGGATCGGTATGGCGCCCGCGGCGATCCTGCCGGCGCAGAGCCGCGGAGAGCCGGAGCCGGAGGCCGCACCGGAGCCGGAGCGCTCCGACAGACATCCTTCCGGCGCGGGCACTCGCGAGGACACCGGCCGGCCGGGCACCGACCGGGACTGACGGCCCAGGCGCGCGCGGCCCGTAACGCCTCAGCAGGAGACGCGTCCGGTCGGCGGCTCACGGTCAGCGCATGCTGCGGACGTCGAGATGACGCAGGACGCGGTCCACCACCTCGGGATCGGTGCCCGGTTCGCTGCGGGCCGCGAGGACCTCGTGCCGGGCCGCCGACATCATCTCGCGCTGGATGCGCTGCATGGTCCTGAGCCGGGCCACCCGGCCCGCGACCCATTCGCGCCGCTCGTCGTCGACGATGTCGGGACTGATCCGTACGCCGACGTCGAACGCCGCCCGCAGGAGCCGCTCGCTGATGTCCTCGGGCAGCTCCTCGACCTCCTCGATCTCCTTGAGCCTGCGTCTGGCCGCCTTGGCCGCGCGGACGGCGAGCGAGTGCTCCAGCTCCCGCTCGGCGTCCGTGTCGGCCCGTACGCCGAGCTTCCTGACCAGCCAGGGCAGTGTGAGCCCCTGGAAGACCAAGGTGGTCACGATGACCGCGAAGGCGATGAAGATGATCTCGTTCCGGCCGGGAAAGGGCTGCCCGTCGTCGGTCTTCAGCGGGATCGCCAGCGCCAGGGCCACCGAGGCCACTCCGCGCATCCCGGCCCACCACATCACCACGGTCTCGCGCCAGCCGACCGGGATGTCCTCGTCGTAGTCGCGGAGCTTGTGCATCCGCTTGGCCAGCCAGGTCGCGGGAAGCAGCCAGAGCAGCCGTACGACCACGACGACTCCGACGATCGCCGCGCCCCAGCCGAGCATCCGGCCCTCCCGGCCGCCGGCCGCGCCGAAGGCGTTGTGGAGTTCCAGCCCGATGAGGCCGAAGGCGACACCGGTCACCAGGACATCGACGACCCGCCAGAAGGAGTTCCCGGCAAGCCGTCCCATCACATCGTCGGCGTCCGCGGTGTGCTCGGCGAGGAAGAGGGCGGTGGTGAGAACGGCGAGGACGCCGGAGCCGTACAGCTCCTCGGCGAGTACGTAGCTGACGAACGGCACCAGGAGCGTCAGCCCGATCTGCAGCGTCGCGTCCCCGAGCAGCGACATCAGCTTGTTGGAGATCCAGCCGAGCGCGAGTCCCACCAGCACGGCCACCACGGCGGAGAGTACGAACGATCCGACCGCGCCGGGCCAGGAGAATGTTCCGCTGACGGCCGCGGCGATCGCCACGTGGTAGAGCACGATCGCGGTGACATCGTTGAAGAGTCCCTCGCCCTCCAGGATCGAGACCAGCCGCCGCGGCAGTCCGAGCGAGCCCGCGACGGCGGTCGCGGCGACCGGATCGGGC
>NZ_FMDK01000437.1 GCF_900091995.1 Streptomyces sp. MnatMP-M17 | reverse complement strand
GCGGCGGTCCCGGCGGCGCCCTCGGTGAACGCGTCGCCCGCCATGCCGGCGGACAGTGTCGTACCGTCCGCCGGATCGATCAGCAGAAACGAGCCGGTGCCCCGGGAGTCCGCGTAGGCGTCGAGCGCGAGCGGCTCGGCCGTACGGACCCTGACCCGGCCGATGTCATTGGCCACGAGCTTCCCGGGATCCGGGTGCTGGGAGAGATCGTCCAGCGTCAGCCGTGACGGGATGTCCTTCACGATCGCCTTGACCGTACGGGTGGTGTGCTTCAGCAGCACCCGCTGGCCCACCATCAGCGGCGCGTCGGCGACATGGCAGACGGTCGCCGTCACGTCCTGCGTCGTCGCGGGCGCGCCGGTGCTCGGCGCGATCAGATCGCCGCGCGAGATGTCGATGTCGTCGGCGAGCCGTACGGTCACCGACTGCGGCGCCCAGGCGATGTCCACGCTCTCGCCGAGCGCGTCGATGCCCTCGATGGTGCTCGTACGGCCCGAGGGCAGTACGGTCACGGCCTCGCCCACCCGCAGCACTCCGGAGGCGATCTGGCCCGCGTAGCCGCGGTAGTCGGGATGCTCGGCGGTCTGCGGGCGGATCACATACTGCACCGGGAAGCGCGCCGGGCTGCTCGCCAGATCACTGCTGACGGGCACGGTCTCCAGATGCTCCAGCACCGTCGGGCCGCCGTACCAGTCCATGTGCGCGGACGGCTCCACGACATTGTCACCGGCCAGCGCCGAGATCGGGATCGCCGTGATCTCCCGTACACCCAGCGAGGCCGCGTACGCGGTGAACTCCTCGGCGATGGCGGCGAACACGGGCTCCGCGTATCCGGCCAGATCCATCTTGTTGACCGCGAGCACCACATGAGGAACGCGCAGCAGCGCGGCCACCGCGGCATGACGGCGGGTCTGCTCGACCACACCGTTGCGGGCGTCCACGAGGACGACGGCCAGCTCCGCGGTGGAGGCGCCCGTCACCATGTTCCTGGTGTACTGCACATGCCCGGGCGTGTCCGCGAGGATGAACCGCCGCCTGGGCGTGGCGAAGTAGCGGTAGGCGACATCGATCGTGATGCCCTGCTCGCGCTCGGCGCGCAGTCCGTCGGTGAGCAGCGCCAGATCGGGAGCGTCCTGGCCTCGGCTGCGGGAGGCGTGCTCGACGGCCTCCAACTGGTCGGTCAGCACCGACTTGGAGTCGTGCAGCAGCCGGCCCACCAGTGTGGACTTGCCGTCGTCGACGGAGCCCGCGGTGGCGAAGCGCAGCAGCGTGGTCGCCGAGAGCCGCTCGGCGAAGCCGGCGAACTCGTCGGACGCGTCCGACGCGGACGGCTGGGCGGGCCCGGTGGTGCTCGTCATGGCTAGAAGTACCCTTCGCGCTTGCGGTCTTCCATGGCGGCCTCGGACAGCTTGTCGTCGGCGCGGGTCGCGCCGCGCTCGGTCAGCCGGGAGGCGGCGATCTCGGCGATCACCGCGTCCAGCGTGGTGGCGTCCGAGTCGACGGCGCCCGTGCAGGACATGTCGCCGACCGTGCGGTAGCGCACCTGGCGCCGCTCGACGGTTTCGGACTCCTTGGGCCCGCCCCACTCACCGGCGGTCAGCCACATGCCGGAGCGCTTGAAGACCTCGCGCTCGTGCGCGAAGTAGATCTCCGGGAGTTCGATCTCCTCGCGGGCGATGTACTGCCAGACGTCCAGCTCGGTCCAGTTGGAGAGCGGGAAGACCCGGACATGCTCACCGGGCGCGTGCCGGCCGTTGTAGAGCTGCCACAGCTCGGGCCGCTGCCGGCGCGGATCCCACTGGGAGAACTCGTCGCGCAGCGAGAACACCCGCTCCTTGGCCCGCGCCTTCTCCTCGTCGCGCCGGCCGCCGCCGAAGACCGCGTCGAACCGCTCGGCCTGGATCTTCTCCGTCAGCGGCACGGTCTGGAGCGGATTGCGCGTCCCGTCGGGGCGGTCCCGCAGCACACCGCGGTCAATGTAGTCCTGTACGGAGGCCACATGGAGCCTCAGCCCATGTGCGGCCACCACACGGTCCCGGTACTCCAGCACCTCGGGGAAGTTGTGCCCGGTGTCCACATGCAGCAGCGAGAACGGCACCGGCGCGGGCGCGAACGCCTTCAGCGCCAGATGCAGCATGACGATCGAGTCCTTGCCGCCGGAGAAGAGGATCACCGGCCGCTCGAACTCTCCCGCCACCTCACGGAAGATATGGACCGCCTCGGACTCCAGGGCGTCGAGATGGCTCAGCGCGTACGGGGCGTCCGTGCCTCCGGCGACGGCCGCGACGGTCGTGGTCACGCGAGACCTCTCTCGATGAGCAGCGCGTGGAGCGCGGCGGCGGACTCCTCGACGGACTGGGCGTGCGACTCGATCCGCAGATCCGGTGACTCCGGGGCCTCGTACGGGTCGTCCACTCCGGTGAGCCCGAGGAGCTCGCCCGCCGCCTGCTTGGCGTACAGCCCTTTCACATCCCGTACGGAGCACACCTCGACCGGCGCGGCCACATGCACCTCCAGATAGCCGGTGCCCTCGGTCTGATGGCGCTTGCGTACCGCCTCGCGGCTGTCCGCGTACGGTGCGATCACCGGCACCAGCGCCTTGACACCCTGGGACGCGAGCAGTTCGGCGACAAAGCCGATGCGCTGGACATTGGTGTGCCGGTCCTCGCGGCTGAAGCCGAGTCCCGCGGAGAGGAACTCCCGGATCTCGTCGCCGTCGAGCACCTCGACCCGGTGGCCCTCGGTACGGAGCCGGCCGGCCAGTTCGTACGCGATCGTCGTCTTGCCCGCGCTCGGCAGCCCGGTGAGCCAGACGGTGGCACCGCGCTCCGTGGCGCCCACGCGCCCCTCCTGAAGGTCCTGACGGTCCGTCATCCGTGCAGCCCGCATTCGGTCTTGGCCCGGCCGGCCCAGCGTCCGGCGCGCGCGTCCTCGCCCTCCAGCACCCGGCGGGTGCAGGGCGCGCAGCCCACGGAGGCGTAACCGTCCATCAGCAGCGGATTGGTGAGAACACCGTGCTCGGCGATGTACGCGTCCACGTCGTCCTGCGTCCAGCGGGCGATCGGGGAGACCTTGACCTTGCCGCGTCTCTCGTCCCAGCCGACGACCGGTGTGTTCGCCCGGGTCGGGGACTCGTCGCGGCGCAGTCCGGTGGCCCAGGCGTCATAGCCGGTCAGGCCCTCTTCGAGCGGCTTGACCTTGCGCAGGGCGCAGCAGAGGTCGGGATCGCGGTCGTGCAGCTTCGGACCGTACTCGGCGTCCTGCTCGGCGACGCTCTGCCGAGGCGTGAGCGTGATGAGACGGACGTCCATCACGGCGTCCACCGCGTCACGCGTACCGATGGTCTCGGGGAAGTGGTAGCCGGTGTCGAGGAAGACCACATCGACGCCGGGCCGCACCCGGGAGGCGAGATGGGCGACCACCGCGTCCTCCATCGAGGAGGTGACGCAGAAACGTTTCCCGAATGTCTCCGTGGCCCAGCGCAGAATCTCCGGCGCCGGCGCGTCCTCCAGCTCGCGGCCCGCCCGTTCGGCGAGCGCCTTCGGATCGCCGGTCTCCGTCAGTGCCGATGGTGTCGTCATGTCTTGTCCCCTTCGTCACCGCGATCACCGCGCTGGAGCCCACGGGCGAGCAGCCCGAGGAACTTCAGCTGGAAGGCCCGATTGCATGCCGCGCATTCCCAGGCGCCATGGCCCTGCTCGCTGGGACGCAGATCCTCGTCGCCGCAGTAAGGGCAGTAGAAGGGAGCGGCGCGCTCGCTCATGGCGCCTCCGTTCCCGCGACGGCCCGTGAGTGTGCGCTCATGACAGCGCCTCCTCGCTGGCGCGCGCCGCCCAGGTGGCGAAGCGCTCGCCCTCCTCGCGCTCCTTCTGGAAGCGGCCGAGCACCCGCTCGATGTAGTCGGGCAGCTCGTCGGAGGTGACCTTCAGCCCGCGCACCTTGCGGCCGAAGCCCGCCTCCAGGCCCAGCGCGCCGCCCAGATGCACCTGGAAGCCCTCGACCTGCTCGCCGTCCTTGTCCAGTACGAGCTGGCCCTTGAGACCGATGTCGGCGACCTGGATACGGGCGCAGGCGTTCGGGCAGCCGTTGATGTTGATGGTGATCGGCTGGTCGAAGTCCGGGATACGGCGCTCCAGTTCGTCGATCAGCGTCGCGCCGCGCTGCTTGGTCTCGACGATCGCCAGCTTGCAGAACTCGATGCCCGTGCAGGCCATCGTGCCGCGCCGGAACGGCGACGGCTTGACCCGCAGATCCAGCGCTTCGAGACCGGCCACCAGCGAGTCGATCCGGTCCTCGGTCACATCGAGGACGATCATCTTCTGCTCGACGGTCGTACGGAGCCGGCCCGAGCCGTGCGCCTCGGCCAGCTCGGCGATCTTCGTCAGCGTGGCGCCGTCCACCCGTCCGACACGCGGCGCGAAGCCGACATAGAAGCGGCCGTCGCGCTGGCGGTGCACACCGACATGGTCGCGCCAGGTCTGTACGGGCTGCTCGGGCGCCGGGCCGTCGACCAGCTTGCGCTTGAGGTACTCGTCCTCCAGCACCTGCCGGAACTTCTCCGTGCCCCAGTCGGCGACCAGGAACTTCAGCCGGGCGCGGGTGCGCAGCCGGCGGTAGCCGTAGTCGCGGAAGATCGAGATGACACCGGTGTAGACATCGGGCACCTCGTCCAGCGGCACCCAGGCGCCGAGGCGCTGGCCGATCTTGGGATTGGTGGAGAGCCCGCCGCCCACCCAGAGATCGAAACCGGGGCCGTGCTCGGGATGGTTCACGCCGACGAACGAGATGTCGTTGATCTCGTGCGCCACATCGAGCAGCGGCGATCCGGAGATAGCCGACTTGAACTTGCGCGGCAGATTGGAGAAGTCGGGATTCCCGACGATCCTGCGGTGGATCTCGTCGACCGCAGGAGTGCCGTCGATGATCTCGTCCTCGGCGATTCCGGCGACCGGTGAACCGAGGATCACACGCGGTGTGTCACCGCAGGCCTCGGTCGTGGAGAGACCGACCGCTTCGAGCCGCCGCCAGATCTCCGGCACGTCCTCGATCCGGATCCAGTGGTACTGGACGTTCTGCCGGTCGGTGATGTCGGCGGTGCCGCGCGCGAACTCCTGCGAGATCTGCCCGATCACCCGCAACTGCTCGGTGGTCAGCCGCCCGCCGTCGATGCGTACCCGCATCATGAAGTACTCGTCGTCCAGCTCCTCAGGCTCCAGGATCGCGGTCTTCCCGCCGTCGATCCCGGGCCTGCGCTGGGTGTACAGCCCCCACCAGCGCATCCGGCCGCGCAGATCGTTCGGGTCGATCGAGTCGAAGCCCGCCTTGGAGTAGATCGTCTCAATACGTGTCCGTACGTTGAGACCGTCGTCGTCCTTCTTGAACTGCTCATTGCCGTTGAGCGGAGTGAAGTGACCCACGGCCCACTGCCCTTCGCCGCGGTGACGGCTCACCTTGCGGCGGGGTGTGGCGGTGGACGGCTTTTCCGGGATGGCGGCCATGGCGGGTACGTCCTTCGAGACATGCAGGAGGGCGGCTCAGAGCCGCACACTCACGCGGAGGCGCGTCGGTGCGCGGCAGGAACACAAAAGGGATCGCGGCGGTCGCTGGGACTCTCAGCCCGCCGGACAGATGGCGCTGGACAGACGGCCGAGATCGACGTGCCGCCGACTCACCAAGGCTATTCCAGCTCTAGACATGACGGAAGCGTGTCACGCGCATCTCCGGCCAGTCCACCACCTTCCACATCCTGGACGCCACAGTCCCACTTCCCGAGACGACGTGTCCCCCGTCACGGGGACGGCGGGTTTGCCCGTGCCGGGGGAGGGAGCAGGCGCCGGGAAGCTCTGTGTGTTCCGGACGGGGACCTACCAGGGAAGACGTCGGCCGCGCGCGGAGTGCGCAAGCCGCCGACTGACGTGTCCGACGGAGTATGGCGGATGCTGAATCGACTGGGGCTGCCGTATGGAGCATTCGATTTCGTTGTGACACCGGAAGATGAGTGGGTTTTTCTGGAGGTCAATCCGTCCGGGCAGTACGGATTCATCGAAGTGGCAACCGGCCTGTCCATTACCGCCGCCATCGCCGACTATCTGGAGGGGAAGGAATGACCGGTCTCTTGGAGGACGCGCAGCGCCTTCTGGAAGCGCGCATCGGGCTGGTGCGGTCCATGGAGCGGGGCAGTACTGTGCTGTCGGCTCGGCTGGCCGAGGCGTTTTTGAATGTGCCGCGCCATCCCTTTGTGCCGGTGTTCTACCGCCGGGATGGTGAGCGGTTCACTCCATGGCGCGGTAGCGGGCCGGAGGCCGGTGCCTGGCTGGCTGGCTCAGGTATACGGGGACGACTCGCTCGTCACCGAGGTCGACGGCGTACACGCGGAGGATGCCGGAGCGGACGGTGTCGCCGGAGTACCGACCTCGTCCTCCACCGCGCCGGGTCTCATGGCCGACATGCTCGACGCCCTCGATGTGAGCCCGGGCACCCGTGTGCTGGAGATCGGTACGGGGACTGGATACAACGCGGCATTGCTGTGTGCGCTGGCGGGTCCAGGCGCCGTTACTACTGTGGATCGCTCGGAACGCCTCACAAGTGCCGCCCGCGACCGGCTCGCGGCATTGGGGCTGTTCCCGACGGTCAGATGCGGGGACGGAGCAGAGGGCGCACCTGGAGAAGAGCCCTTCGAACGCATTGTCGCGACCTGTTCCGTGCGGCGTATCCCGCAGGCATGGATCGATCAGTGCGCGCCGGGCGGGCTCATGGTCGTACCGCTCAAGGGGACTCTCGCCGGTGGCATGATCGCCCGGCTTCAGAAGCTTCCGGACGGGACGGCCGCCGGACGGCTCATGCACACCCCGGCTGCATTTATGCCCCTCCTCTCCGGCCCGGAAATGGACTCGAAGATCCCCGAGCCCGCAGACGGAACACATAGGGACTCGGCCCTGTCGGGAAGCGTGCTCGACGACTGGACCTTTTCGTTCTTCGCCCAGATGCATATGACGGCCACCACGGAGCGCGCTCACCGGTGGGAGGCCGATGGCAGGCATGTGACGACGCTGTACGACCCGATGGACGGTTCCCTCACCCGAGTCACGGACCGGGAGCCTGGACAGGGCGTCGCAGCGGCCACGGTCCTCGGTTCCGGGCCCCGGGACCTCTGGACACCCGTCGAGGAGGCGCACCAGCACTGGCTGGGCCTTCACCGGCCACGACGTGAGTGGTTCACCATCACGGCCACACCGGAGCAGCAGACCATGAGCTACGTGACGCCCGACGCCCGAGTCCTGCGTTGGGGGCTGTAAAAGGATCTACGCGTGCGCGCCCGGCCAGGGGCCCGGGGGGTTGGATTCCGGTTCTTCGGTGAGTTTGGTGTCGAAGAGGGTGAAGCCTCGGCGCTCGTAGTTGGTCAGGGCGTACGGGCCGTCCTTGGAGCAGGTGTGCAGCCAGACCCGTTTGGTCGGCTCGGCGTCCGGCCAGCGGTCGGCGAGGTCCCAGGCCCGGGCCACTCCGTACGAGAGCAGATGGCCGCCGATGCGCCGGCCGCGGAAGGCCGGGATCAGTCCGAAGTACGCGATCTCGACCACGCCCTCCGGCTGTGCCTCCAGCTCGATGTAGCCGGCCGGGGTGCCCTGCTCGTACGCGACCCAGGTCTCGACGCCCGGCCGGGAGAGGAGCTCCTGCCAGCTCGTGTACGGGAGCGTCAGCCGGTCGGTCCAGCGGACATCTCCGCCCACGGCCGTGTAGAGGAACCGGCTGAACTCCGGCGAAGGGATCTCGGCCCGTACGATCCGTACCTCGCCCGCGGGCTCGGCGGCGGGCCGCAGATCGGCGGGCGAGGTCTGCTCCAGGGACCAGGTGGTCACAGTGATGCTCATACGAGCCAGCGAATCACGCGCCGGGAATGTGCTGGAAGCCGCCCCCGCGACGGCGCCCGCTCCCGCGCCTGGTCGGTCGTACGGACGCCACAGGCCACCGCGCCCGTCCACCCGTCCCTCATGCGCCCGGTGGGTGTCTGGCGTTCAGTACCGCCGGTGCGTGTGAGTGCGGCAGCAGATCCTGCGGGTCCTCCGGCCGTACCACCGTCACCTCGATCCCCTCGCTGAAACGGTACGGCCGGTGCGCCAGCACGCCCGACAGATGGCGCCGGACCCGCGAGATCTCCGCCCGTACCGTCACCGTACGGGTCGGGTCGCCGAAGACATCGGCGGCCAGTTCCGCCGCGCTCCGGCCGTCCCGGTGCACGGCCAGCAGATAGAGCAGCTCGGCATGGCGCGGAGTCAGCTCCTGGGTCCAGCTTCCCGTCGAACCGGAGACCGCGACCGACGGGCGCCGGGGCCGGCTCAGATCCAGTACGACCCGGCCCGGTGTCTCCGCCTGCGGCCGTTTCTCGTCCACCCGTACCAGCCAGCCGCCGGGCAGGGGTTCGACCGTGCACATGCCCAGCGAGGGCAGCAGCACCCGGCCCGCCCGGAAGGACTTGGGCAGCGGCAGCCGGTCCACCGGCGCCATGCCCGTGACGGCCGCCGTCCAGCCGTGCACATCCACCGCCACGGCACGGGCACCGCCCAGCCGGCACATGATCGGCGCGGCCACCGAACGTAACCGCTCGATGGTCCGGCCGTGCCGCTCGCGCAGCTCGCTCTCCGCGAGGCGGGCGATCGAGCTGACCAGCGCCAGCGTCATCGGATGGAAGCCGGTCGCCGGGCCGCTCACATCCACCACGCCCAGCAGCCGGCCGTCCCTCGGATCGTGTACGGGCGAGGCCGCGCAGGTCCAGGTGTGCAGCGTCTGCGCGAAGTGCTCGGCCGAGTGGACCCGTACCGGCCGGCGCGCCGCCAGGGCCGTACCTATGGCATTGGTCCCCGTGGAGTGCTCGGACCAGGCCGCGCCCTCTTCGAGATGGATCCCGTTCGACTGCCGCAGCCCGCCGAGGCTGCCTCTGCGCCACAGCACCCGTCCCTCGTCGTCGGTGACGACCATGATCTGGAGCGAGGGCTCGATGATCTCGCTGAGGGATCCGACGAGCGTACGCAGCACCTCGCCCAGGGTGGAGGTGCGCCGGCGGTGCTCCAGTTCGTCCTGTTCCAGCAGCGCACCGCAGTCATGGCGCTCCGGATCGGCACCCATCCGGAACATCCGCCGCCAGGACGCGTCGATCACCGGCCGTGGAGCCACCGGCGGCGGTTCGCCCGCGAGGACGGCGTCCCGGATCTCGTGGAGCAGACGCGCGCCCTGCCCGCTGTCCATGGCGGTGAGTCTCGCCAGATCGAGCGGCCCGTTCCCGAATGGCCCGTTCCCGAGCGGCCCGTTCCTGAGCGGCCCGTTCCTGAGCGGTGTCTCACCGAGCGGCCTGTTCCTGAGTGGCCCGGTTCCGAGCGGTGCGTCGCTGATGAGTGGTGTATCGCTGAGCGGAATGTTCGTCATCGGGCTCCCCAGCCACCGGTGGCGCTAAATCGGTTCTTCTGCAACGGCTTGCAACTCTGGCGAGCGGCAGACGCGTACAAGAAGGTGAGTACGAGCCGGAGGTGGTGCCGTGTCGGCGCAGCACCACCTCCTGCTTTTCTCGCGCCAATCCTGGCCCCCCTTACGCCCGTACGTTCAGCCGACAGGCCGCGCCCGGTCCACCACCGACGCCAGATCGAGCGTGTGCGGCAGTGTGCCGAAGGCCGAGCCCCAGTCTCCGCCCAGCCGCGAGGCACAGAACGCGTCCGCCACCTCCGGCGGCGCCCAGCGCACCAGCAGCGAGCCCTGGAGCACCAGCGCCAGCCGCTCCACCAGCCGGCGGGCACGGGCCTCGATCCCGGTCAGATCCGCCAGCTCGGTCAGCAGATCCTTGATCGCGGCATCGAGCCGGTGGTCGGCGCCGCGCGCCCGGCCCACCTCCTGGAGGAAGGCGTTCAGCGCCTCCGGCTCCCGCTGGAGGGCCCGCAGCACATCCAGCGCCTGTACGTTCCCGGAGCCCTCCCAGATCGAGTTCAGCGGCGACTCGCGGAGCAGCCTCGGCATACCGGACTCCTCCACATAGCCGTTGCCGCCCAGGCACTCCAGGGCCTCGCCGGCCACCGGCGTACACCGCTTGGTCACCCAGTACTTGGCGGCGGGCACCGCGAGCCGCAGAAACGCCCGCTCATGGTCCGCGTCGCCACCGCCGTCGCCGCCGGTGCCACCGCCGTCGCCGCTCCCGGCGCTCTGGATCACGTCGTACGCCGACGCCAGCCGCAGCGCGAGCGTCGTCGCCGCCTCCGACTCCAGCGCCAGATCGGCCAGTACGTTCCGCATCAGCGGCTTGTTGATCAGCTCACCGCCGAACGCGCTGCGGTACGTGGCGTGATGGACCGCCTGTGCCACGGACTGCCGTATCAGCGCGGCCGATCCGAGCACACAGTCGAGCCGGGTCGCCGCGACCATCTCGATGATGGTGCGCACGCCGCGGCCCTCCTCGCCGACCCGCCTGGCCCACGTACCGTCGAACTCGACCTCGGCCGACGCGTTGGACCGGTTGCCCAGCTTGTCCTTGAGGCGCTGGATCAGGAAGACATTGCGCGTCCCGTCGTCCAGGACCCGGGGCACCAGGAAACATGTCAGCCCGCCGGGCGCCTGGGCCAGTACGAGAAAACCGTCGCACATCGGCGCCGAGCAGAACCACTTGTGCCCGGTGAGCAGATACTCGCCCTCCGTGTCCAGCGGTCGCGCGCTCGTCGTATTGGCGCGTACGTCGCTGCCGCCCTGCTTCTCGGTCATGCCCATCCCGAAGAGCGCGCCGGCCTTCTCCGCGGCCGGCCGCAGCCCGGGCTCGTAGCGGTGGGAGGTCAGCCTCGGCTCCCACTCGGCCGCGAGATCCGGTTCGACGCGCAGCGCGGGCACCGCGGCATGGGTCATCGACACCGGACAGCCGTTCCCGGCCTCCACCTGTGTCCAGACGAAGAAGCCGGCCGCACGGCGCAGATGCCCGCCCGGTCTGCCCCAGGCGTCGGTCAGTCCGGCGGAGACGGCCTGTCCCAGCACCTGATGCCAGGCCGGATGGAAGTCGACCTCGTCGATGCGGTTGCCGTAACGGTCATGCGTGCGGAGCTTCGGCGGAAACTCGTTGGCCTGCGCTCCCCACTCCTGGGCCGCCGCGGCTCCGGCGGTGCGGCCGAGCGCGGTCAGCTCCGTACGGGTCACGTCCAGCAGAGCGGGCGCGCTGTGCCTCTCCACGCCCTCCGCAAGGGCCCGGTCGGCGTTGAAGACGTCGTACCCGACCAGGGGCGGAACCTGATTGGTCACTGTGTGGGTGGTGGCTGCCATGCCGATACGGTAAGGAGGTGCAGGCAGCAAAAGAAACACCCGAGCGGCCGGCGGGTCGACTCCACCGGGCCCGAGTCCTCTACCGCAACGTATCGATGCGGCGGATGGCCTGGCTGCTGCTGAAGGACACCGTCAACTCGTGCATCGAGTACCGCGTGCTGGGCCTCGCGGCCGAGGCCGCGTTCTTCACGCTGCTCTCGCTGCCGCCGCTGCTGCTCGGTCTCATCGGGCTGCTCGGCTACGTGGACGACTGGACCAGCACCGCCACCGTCGCCTCGATCGAGAAGAACATCCTCGGCGCGGTCGGCACGGTGCTCTCGGACCGCGGCGTCAACCAGATCGCCAAACCGCTGCTGGAGGACATCACCAAGGGCGGACGTCCCGATGTGATCTCGCTCGGTTTCGCGATCGCGCTCTGGTCGGGCTCCCGGGCGGTCAATGTCTTCGTCGACACCATCACGGTGATGTACGGACTCGACGGCCGGCGCGGCATCGTCGCGACCCGGCTGCTCGCCTTTCTGCTCTTCCTGGTGGCGTTGCTGATCGGTGCGGTGGTGCTGCCGCTGGCTGTGGTCGGTCCCGACCGGGTGGTCGAACTCGTCCCCTGGGGCACGGCGGTGGTGAGCGTCCTGTACTGGCCGGTGGTCATATTGCTCTCCATCGCCTTTCTCACCACGCTCTACCACGTATCGGTCCCGGCCAGGTCCCGCCGCTGGATGGAGGACGCGCCGGGCGCCCTGGTGGCGCTGGCGATGTGGGTGCTGGGCAGCTTTCTGCTCCGGATCTATCTGACCAGCACGGTCGAGGGCCCGACCATCTACGGTTCGCTGGCCGCGCCCATCGCCGTACTGCTCTGGATCGGTGTCTCCGCGTTCGCGGTCCTGGTGGGAGCGGCGGTCAACGCGGCGGTCGACCGGGTGTGGCCGTCGGTCGCCACGGCGGCGGCACGCGCTTCCAACGAACGGCTGCGCGCGGCCCACGCGGCGGAACTGGTGGCCCGTGCCGCAGCCGCCGCGGAGGCCCGGGGCGCGATCGAGGACGACGACGGGACCGATCCGGGCATGCCCTCGGAGTTTCCGGAGAGATGGTCGAGGTTCCTGCCGCCGGACGATGTGAAGGCCCGGGTGAAGGCGCGGCTGCACGCGGGATGGGACGGCAACCGGGAGAACCGGGACAAGGGCCGGGGCGGCCAGGGGGGTTAGGGCGTGTTTCGCCGGTCCGGAGGGTTTAGCCTCGTCGGCATGTACTGGGAACGGGCGTCGCGGCTCGACGGCGCGGTCGTCTGGACGCGGACCATGACGGTGGACACGGGATCCACGCCGTATCCCGTGCTGCCCGACGGCTGTATGGATCTGCTGTGGATCGGGGACAGACTGCTGGTCGCGGGACCCGACACGCACGCTTACGCGCCCGAGGGCATCGACGGGCTGTACTGCGCCGGAGTGCGCTTCGCGCCCGGGACCGCGCCCGCGCTCCTCGGCGTACCGGCGCACGAGCTGCGCGACCGGCGCGTGGAGCTGGCCGATCTCTGGTCATCGGCCGAGGTGCGCGGGCTCACCGGGCGGCTCGCGTCCGCCGAGGACCCGGCGGACGCGCTGGAGGCC
>NZ_FMDK01000406.1 GCF_900091995.1 Streptomyces sp. MnatMP-M17 | reverse complement strand
CCGCGTGGAGCAGCACGGCGACGGCGGCTGCTGCGGTGAGGAGCAGCAGGGGCATGGCGGTGCCGAGGACGCGTGCGGCATTCATCGGGCTGGCTCGATCCGTTCGGCGCAGGCGTGGGGGTCGGCGCATTGGGGTTGCTGGTCCCACCAGGTGGTGCCGCCGGTGGGGGGTTGGCGGCACCACTGGCAGAGGAGCGGCTCGGGGGCGGTGGTCATGGGGTGCGGTTGATCTGCCGGGCCACAGCGAGGGCGCGGTAGTCGGCGCCGATCTGTTCGGCGTCCTCGGCCGCGCTGTCGAGCCAGTCGGCGAGGGGCATGTCGAGGTCGGCACGGGCGATGAGCATGCCGCTTCGGCAGCGTCGGGCAGCGGTGCGGAGTTCGTCGGCTGGGCTGGTCATGTGATGGTCCTTCGGTCGGATTGACTGTGTGGCTCTCTGTGGCTCGTTCTCGGGCTCGCGGGAGCGAAGGGGCGTTCTCGGGTTGTTATCGCGGGAGACGGCCGCCTGGCCGCGTTCTCGGCTGCGTGCGGCTGCTCTGCGTGCCGCCCGGTTCGATTGCGGCTCGGGCTGCCCGTCCTCCACCACCACCTCGGTGCGGATGAGCCGGGTCTCCCAGGCCGCCCCGGGGCGTGGACGAAGGGCCTGTCACCGCTGCGCCTCCACGGCCGCCGCCCGCTCCGCGACCCGGGCAAGCTTCGCGTCGAACATGCTGCCCGGGTCGTCGCTGATGGACGCGAGGGCCACGGCGGCGGTGAGCATCACGTCGCACAGCTCGCCCTGCACGTCGGTGATCGTGTGGGTGACGCCCTTGCGCGGGTTCTGGCCCGTCATGCCGATGTACGCGGAGGCGACTTCCCCGGCTTCCTCGGTGACCTTGAGGATGCGCATGGCGATCTCGTGCTGGTCGCGGCCGTTGTTGGTGTCGATCCACGCGACGAGACCATGGATCGTCTGCCAGAGGTCGGGCCCGTGCGCCCCGTCCTCGGGCACCGGGCCCGGCTGCGTGGCGGCAAGGCGTTCCAGGTCGGGGTTGTGGGCGAGGAGGTTCTCCACGACGCCGTCCCCGGCGGACTGCTCCAACTGGACCAGAAAGTCCCGCAGGGTGGTGGCGCGGGTCTGCTCCAACTCGGCACGCAGACGGGCCATGATTCCGTCCGCCTGCGCGCGCTCGGCCTGGAGCATGGTGAGCAGTGCCTGCTGCTCCTCGTCCGCCTCGGCCATTCCGATGGCGACGGCATCCTGTACACGGATGTCGCCCAGTGCATACCCGAGCGGGGTCCGCCGCATCGCCGCCTCCCACCGCTCGCGCCGGGCGTCGGGCTGCTCCCCGGAACCGTCCGAGGCCCAGATGCCGAGAATGTGTACCGGGTCCATCGGCGCCCGCTCGGGCTGCTCCCCGGCAGCGGGCTTTCCCTCCCGGCAGTCGCATTCCTCGACCGACTGCCGCTCGCAGACGTGCTCGTCCAGCAGCGTGCCGGTGTCCGCGTGCAGCCGGTAGGTATCGAGGGCCTCGTCCAGCGCATGCCACTCGCGGCTGGTGGTCTGGTGGTATTCGTCGCGCTGGGTCTTGAGCCACTGCTCGAAGGCATCGCCACGACGGGGCGCTCCGGCGTCGGCTGTGGGCTGCTGCGCCTCGTCGGCCAACCGGCGCAGCTCCGCCTCGATGAGGCGGGCCCCGTGGACCGCTCCTCGACGATCAGAGGAGTCACGGGCGGTCCGCCGCAGGAACCGTGCAGCCTCTCGCCAGCCCTCTGCGGGCGTACCGAACGGTTCCATGCCGCAGGCATCACAGCACCCGCACTGGTCAACGCATACAAGTTCGTCGTCTGCCTCCCGCAGGACGGCAGCCCGGTCTGTTCGTGCCCGGAGAGCCGCCTGCCGCCAGCGGTCGATCACCTCGGCAGCGTCCTGAGGCTCCAGGTAGTCGCCGCACGCGCAGCCCGTGACCTCGGTGACGCACACGTCCTCGAAGTGCTGCGCCTCGGTGTGCCCGCAGATGCACACGGCGGCCCCGGTGGCGGGCTCGGGCAGCACAGCGAGCACCGCATCGGCGCGCCGCAGGAAGTACTCACGGTCCAAGGGCAGTTCCTGCGCCCACGGAAGGACGGGGGGCGGCGTCTGGTCGTGGTACATCGCCTCGGCGATGCGGTTGCGGAGGGCGGCCCGGTCGGCGGCCGGCTGTCCGGCGGCGGTACGGACCGCAGCCACCACGGCGGCGATGTTGCGCGGGTCGTCGAGAACGAGGCCGCTCTCGGAGTGCTGACACTGCTCCCACACGGCGGCGGCAACGGCCTCCATAGTGGGTTCGCCGTCGATCCAGACGGGACGGACAGGCTCGGGCTGGGTGGTCATGGGTGTCTCCAAGGTGTGTGGAAGGCTGGCCGGGCGCCCGCCCCTGATAGCGACAGGGGCGGGCGTGCTGCGTGTCACGGGGTGGGGCGGGGCCGCTCGGGGGCGTAGTCCCAGCAGAGGGTTCCGGTGCTGTGGGCTCCGACGTGGCCCGGTTCCAACTCGCAGATCTCGTCGTCGTACTGGTCGCCGCAGATCGGATCGTCGTCCGGGGCAGGGGCGGGGCGGGTGAGCTCGACCACCTCGGCCGCCGTGCGGCCATTGACGACGATCTGCGGGGCCTGCTCGCGGGCCAGACGCAGCGCCGTGTCGAGGTCGAAGCGGTGGGAGTTGAGCCAGTTGTCGCCGCGGTCGTACTCCTTGACGCCGAACTCCCAGGTGCCGTCTGCGCCGAGGCATGAGCTGTGCCGGGTGACGGCCCATCGGCCTTCGCCCCGGTACTGCACGGTGATCGTGTAGACGTGCCGGTTGATGTCGTTCTCGGGGAGCAGCGACACCTCGTACTCGGTGGCCTGGCAGGTGACAACGGGCTGGTGGGTCATCTCGTTCTCCTCGGGGGCAGTCACGGGGTGGGGTTGGCCAGCGCGAGCAGCGCGCTGGCGTGGCAGAGGTCCGGGGCGCCGGGCTCGGGCAGCGGGCACCAGCACATGAGGTCCCGGCCCGCGAGCTCCTGCCGTGCCTGCTCGACGAGCTGCGGATGGTCCTCAAGGTGAATGCGGTAGGACTCCACGGCGAAGTACCGGGCGTCACGCTTGGCGGCGAACACACCGACGCTGCCGCCGTAGTCGTGGGTGACCGTGAAGCCGCCGAAGTCCTCGGGGACGATGCGGTTGGGGTTGCCCCAGCGGGTGCCGCGTCCGACGTAGACGGCTCCGGCGGGCGCGCGCCACCCCTTGGTGCGGCGGCGTTGGATGCGGGCGGGCTGACGGGTCACATCGACTCCTCGGTCACAGTCAGGCGTTGGGGTGTTGGCCGCCGTGGGCCATGAGCTGGAACCCGAAGCGCTCGGCGTTGCCGCCAAAGCTGATCTCGTTGGCGGCGGTCATGGCGTTGCGGGACCAGTCGGCGTACGTGGACACGGCGTTGGCGGCCTTCGTCGCGTCGTCGAACGACTTGAACGCGGCCAGTGCGCGGCCCTCGTGGTGGGCGAGGATCCAGCGGTACTCCGAGAGCGGGCTTACGTCGGCAGGGATCTCGTACACGTGCAGTCCGGCGACGGGTTCGGTGGTGTCCACGGTGATCGGTCCGGCCGAGGTTGAGATGGTCATGATGGTCATGTGGGGCTCCTTGGGGTGGCTCACGATTGGGGCAGGTAGGGCGTACCGGGCAGTTGGGGCGGCTGACCGTTGGTCAGGGCGCCGGACGCGCGGTTGGTCCTCGAACCGGTTCTCCGGGGATGCGTACGGTCCATCCGCTGCTGAGGAGGTATTCGGCGGCTCTCTCTGCGGCTCCTCGGGGTGTTTGCTGCTCTGCGGGGTGGTGAGCCGGTAGTCCTCGATTCCGGCGGCGAGGGCGGCTACAGCGGCCTCAGGGATGCCGGTCATCCGATGGCCCCGAAGATGTTGAGCTGGCCGCTCTCGGCAAGGGCTGCGGCGCGGGTTTTGGCTCGGGTTTCGGCGTGGTGGTCGCGGTCGTAGTGGAGGTGGCATCCCTGGCACATGGCGAGGAGGTTCGTGGGGTCCACGTTCTCCGGCGTGTGGTCGAGGTGGGCGACGGTGAGGATGACTTGGGAGCCGGTGCCGTAGGCGAGTCCGCCGTGGGTGTTGGGGCAGCGTCCGGGGTGGGTGCCGCGTCCGCATTGGCCGGTGCATTCGCAGCGGCGGCCGGCGCGGTCGAAGCGGATAGAGGCGCTGATCTCCGGCCAGTTGTTCGGGTAGCGCTTCCTGTTCTCGGGGCGGATGGGCATCAGAGGCTCCAGAGGGTGGGCTGCATGGGCTGGAGGGGGAGTTCGGTCTGTCCGGGGACGGCCGTGTGGCTGGGCGGTGCAGGCGCCGGTCGTACGGGGGTGGTGGTGTTGCGCCAGCAGACGGGCCCGGCACCGCGGGTGCGGGACTCGGGGCTGCGGAGGGGGCGTCCGCAGACACGGCACGTCATGCGGCCGTCCTCGCCTTCGCTGCGGCGTCCGTACGGGATGGGTGTGGGTTGGGGAGTGGCCGGCCGGTGGCGGGGACGGTGCAGGGCTGGCCGGTGGCGGCGCGGCAGTGGGGGCACGGGATGGCCCGGGCGGGGTGCTGGGCGCGGCGGAGGCTGGTCGGTATCGGGGTGTTGGTCATGAGGCCACCTCGTCGACGATGTCGGCGTCGGGGATGTTCTCCTCGGCGGCGAGCCGGGCCAGGGCGCGGGCGGAGGCGTCGCGGATCCGCTGTTCCTCAGCTGCCCGCTGTTCGGCGGTGGGCTGGGGCTCGCCGACGGCTTCGCGGGTGCGGGCTGTATGCGGTTTCGGGAGGGGCTTGCCGATGGGGTGCTTGGCGGTGGCCCGGCCGCCCTTGCAGGGGAAGCCGATTTCGGCGCTGCACACCGGGCACTGGACACCGAGAGGGCCGGAGCGCCGTACGGCATCGGCGAGGGGCTCGCTGTCGGTGTCGGGGATGGTGCGGTTGCCTTCCCAGCCGCGGGCTTCCAGCTGGCGCATGAAGTTCTTGGAGGGGGCGCCTTCGAGGGCAGGGCGGCTGGTGGGCGGAGCGATGCGGCCGGAGGCTATGGCGCGGACTTGGCCGCGGTAGCGGGCGAGGTACTCGGGGGTGGTTTCGTCGCCGACGGGTTCGTACTGAAAGTTCTCCAGCCGGGCGTTGCGGATCTTCGTACGAAGCGTGCGGACGTGGTGCGGAAGGATCCACAGGCGCTGGTTCGGGTCCTGCGGCGGTGTCGTGTAGTAGGCGGCGACGGCGGTCTTGGCATCGGCGTCGAGCGGCACGTCGTTGAGGGCTGCGGCCCAGGCGGTGGCGGCGGCGAGGGAGGGCTGTCGGTTGTCGAAGCTGCTGGCGTGGGCAAGGAGTTCGGCGGCCTCGTTGGCATTCATCGGGCTTCCCGCTGCTCGCCGGGGTGGGTCTGGTTGCGGACGGGCTTCCACGGGGCATGGCCGGATCCGGGGCACGGTTCCGACCAGTTGCGTCCGTTCCAGCGGTGGTTGCCCATGACGCCGTCCTTGGTCATGGAGCGGTCCCGCATGCAGTGGGCGCACCAGCCGCGAGGGCGGGCGGGTTCCGGGATGGCCGGGTAGACGATCCGGTAGCAGGGGTG
>NZ_FMDK01000017.1 GCF_900091995.1 Streptomyces sp. MnatMP-M17 | reverse complement strand
CGACCGCCTGCACGACAGCTTCCGTACGCCGCCGCGCCCCCGTGGTCAGCTCCCGCTCAATGCCGTTGTCCCGCAGGAGGACGGCGTACCGGCCGAGGTACCAGCCCGAGGGCGGGTTGTCGGGGTCGATGCCGTCCGTCCAGCCGTGGACGCGGACGTTGTGCACGAAGGGCTCGTCCTCGCGCGGGGTGCGCCAGTAGTCCCCGTCGCCGTCACAGCCGAACTGGACGCGGACCGTCTCCGGCAGGACCGGCCCGCCCCTGGTGGCTTCGGGGACCACCACGAAGGAACCGCGGACGTGCTGGCCCCGTACGACGTAGCGCGTCCGGCCGTGCTTCAGGAGGTGGACATCGAAGGTGAGCGGGCCGAGTGCAGGGTTGCTGGGACGGAGGTCAGAGCGGGTGCCCCGCATCAGATGATCATCTCCCTGGGAAGGTGAGCCGGGGGATACGCGGTCAGGTCAGCAGGTTGGCCAGCAAGGAGCGCAGGTCCTGCTCGCTGGCGCATCCGCCGGCCAGAAAGGCCAGTTGGTCGGTGACGCTGGCGTTGATGCTGGACGCGCGCTCGTCGGCGTCGTCGTGCACCTGGTCGTGCGCGTCCTCGTCGCCGAGTTCGCAGTAGGCGCCGTTGTTGTAGGCGTCGGCGGCCTTGTCGTGGACCGCTTCCAGTACGGCTTCGTCCAAGTCGCCTTCGTCGACGCCGAGTTCCTCAGCGAGAGCGTCGAGTGCGGGCGTGAGCTGCCAGACCGGAATGTCGCCGGCCAGGGTCACGGGCCTCCGGAGGGGCTGGAATTCAGCGAGGAATGGCGGTGGTTCACGCGGCGCAGGACTTCTCGTGCTGATGCAGGGCGGCCAGCACGGTGACGCCCAGCAGGCCGTCGCCGTCACCGGACAGCCAGTCCCGGACCGTGGCGTCCTCCGCAAGGCGGCCCAGGCGTGCCGCGAGGCCGACCGCGTCTACGTGCGGCGTTCCCTCTGCGTCACAGCCGGTCTCGTAGCTGCCCACTCCGGGCACGTGCGCAACGAGGTGGCCGTCCGCGGTCATGTACGGGTCTTGCCACAGGGTGAACACGGCGCTCGGAGCGCTGCTCCGCAGCAGATTCGCGAGGTCGTCGGAGCTGCCGAGCGTGGCCTCGTGCACGCCGTAGCAACGACCGAGTTCCAGATGCCGAGGCGGGGTCTCGCCTTGGCCCCATTCGAGGGCCAGGCTGAACTCGGCGATGGCTTCGAGGACGGCCGGCCGGTCGTTGTCGTCGACGGCGTAGACGTACAGCTGCAGCGGTGTGCGGTCGGACAAGTGACTCCTTGGTCTACGGGCGGGTGTGGTCGGAGGTGGTGACCGCCGTGGTGCGCCCGACGTGGTCGGTCAGGGTCCACAGGGCTTCGGTGACACCGGGATCGAGCTGCCGTTCCCGTGCCTCGGTGGCGGCGCCGGCCGCATCGTCGCCGTCGACGTCGATCTGCCAGGTCGCGATGTACCGGCCGGGCTCCGCGCCGAGCGGGACATCGGGGATGAGGACGAGGCTCTCCAGATCCAGTGCCCGGCCCCAGCCTGCGTGCTGGAGAGCCAGGGCGTAGGCGGCGCAGTGTTCCGGCTCCTGCGCCCAGGAGTCGTCGTCCGGGTTGTAGCGGACGATGACGTGCCGCGGTCCGGCACCGAGGGACAGGACGAGAAACTCGCCGGGGTCGTGTCCGCCGTCGGCGAGCGACGTGCGGATGGCCTCGACAGCCGTGTCGTTGGAGGGAGGGGCAGTAGAGGTCACGGGCAGGGCTCCAGGATGTGAGGAGAGGTCTGGTCGGCGCCGGCGAGCGCGTCCTGCAGAACCGCGATGCGCTGTCCCGTCTCGGCCACGGCGAACCGTGCGCGCTCCAGCGCTTGGCGGCGGCGGTCCATCTGGCTGCGGTAGCGCGTGAGGAACAGCAGTGCGGCCTGCCG
Organism: Streptomyces sp. MnatMP-M17; assembly: GCF_900091995.1. Classification (GTDB taxonomy): domain Bacteria; phylum Actinomycetota; class Actinomycetes; order Streptomycetales; family Streptomycetaceae; genus Streptomyces. The sequence continues at coordinate 6,971 of NZ_FMDK01000017.1, read as the reverse complement.
ATGCGCGGCGCGGTACAGGTCCTCGCGGTCGCTGCGTTGCCGCCAGTGCTCCAGTACGGCCGTGATCACGTTTCGGGCGTGGTCGCGTGTGCGCGGGGGTACCGGCTCGGGCCGCCCTGTCCGTCCCGAGCGGCGGGGGCGAATCGTCGAAGGGTCGTCCGCGTTGAACAGCAGGGGGTCGGCCAGAACGATGGCGTTGACGGTGAGGGGACGAGCTTTGGTCAGTCCGGGCGGGAGCTGGGGAGCTGGGTCGAAGATGACGTCCGCAGCGCGCGTCCTCGGTGCGGTCGGGTCATCGCCGGCGGCCGCGGGCGTGAGCATGAGGCAACCGCGGACGTGGGGCGCGTACAGGCGGTAGAGCGTCCAGGGCGTACCAGGGCGGGTGGTGGAGACCATCTCCAACTGCCCGTAACGGCCCAGGTCGCGAGTTGCCCGGGACTCGACGAGCCGAGGGGGCTGAGGCATGCCGGGGCCTTCCGCTGGATTCTTGGGAGAGGGCCTGGCCCGCTCCGGGGGGTGGGAGCGGGCCAGGCGGGGGTGCCGCCCGGTGAGGGGTGGGGGAGAAGCCGGGCGGCGGCACGGGGTCAGCGGTGCATCCACCGGAAGCGACCTTCTGACACATTAAGTATAGCTTCAACGATGCCGTAGCGTCAAGTTTTATGTGTCATTGGGGGTAGCGGTGAGGGCTGCTCACCGTGCCGTGACGAGCAGCCGATCCGGCAGGAACCGCTCCAGCTCCGGCAGGAGTCCTGCGTGCCGGAAGAGCGCCGGCCGCCCGGTCGACGGGGCGGAGCCGTGGGCGGCCCCGCGAGCGTAGGCGAGAGCTTCGTCCAGGGCCTTCGCGTAGTCGCCCCGCATGAACGCGCGAAGTCGCCAGGCGTAGCCCAGGCGCGTCCGGGCGCCTTCGGCGGGACGCTCCGCGAGTCGGACCAGGAGGAAGTGTCCTGCCGTCAGGTGTGCGACAGCGCGGAAGCCTGCGGCGCGGCAGGGCCGAGTTTCCGTGGCCGGGGTCAGCTCCAGCTCGGCCAGGCGGACGGAGCGGGCTATGGCGCGCCAAGTCTCCTCTGTGCGGGGCGGGATGGTGTGCGGGCGTGCTTCGCACGGAAGGCATGCGGGGTCCTCTCGAGGGATGTTGCGAACGACACGTAAAACTAAGCTCGAATGGCAATGCGGTCAAGTTTTACGTGTCACAATGGGAGTCGCTCCACCGGGAACGGAGGGGCGACCGGACGCTGGCGGACATGTCGGCGCACCCGGATTGTCAGTGCCGCCTGGAACCATGTCCTGGACGCATCCGTAGACAGAGCAGAACATGGAGCAACCCCATGAATCGCAGCGAGCTGGTGGCCGCGCTGGCCGACCGCGCCGAGGTCACCCGCAAGGACGCCGACGCCGTTCTGGCCGCGTTCGCCGAGACCGTCGGTGACGTCGTCGCCAAGGGCGACGAGAAGGTCACCATCCCCGGCTTCCTCGCCTTCGAGCGCACCCACCGTGCCGCCCGCACCGCCCGCAACCCCTCGACCGGCGAGCCGATCGACGTCCCGGCCGGCTACGGCGTGAAGGTGACCGCGGGCTCCAAGCTCAAGGAAGCTGCCAAGGGCAAGTAGCCCTCCCGCCCGGCCGCTGCGGCGCCCGCCCGCTCCGCAGCGGCCGTGAAGGCAAAATGCTTGCAGTGAATGTAGAATGCCTTCATGCCAGTGGTGCAAGTCCGCGATCTCCCTCCGGACGTCGTGGAGACCCTCAGAATCCGAGCTGCCCGCGCGCACCAGTCCCTCCAGGGCTACCTGCTGCAACTGCTCGTCGACCACGCCCAGACGCTCACGCCGGGCGAGGCGGCCGAGCGGGCGCGCGACATCGCAGAGCGCTCCTCGGTGATGACTCTGGACATCGCCCGGGCCCGAGACGCGGTGAGCGAGCAGCCGTGACGAACACCGTCGTCCTCGACACCGGCGCCCTGACCGCCTTCCTGGTCGGATCAGACGGGCAGGCCGAACAGATCCGTACCGAGGCCGCGTCCAACCGACTTGCGGTGCCGTTCGGCGCGGACCTGCAAGTGTCCGGGCTGCTGCACACCCTCGTTCAGCAGCCCGGCCTCCTTCCGGAGGCGGAAGCCATCCGGGCCCTGGAGCTCCTGCGCGTCATGCAGCTCGACCGCCACGACACAATGCCGCTCACGGCTCGCACCTGGAGCCTGCGGAAATTCCTGAGCCCGTACGACGCCGCGTGCGCAGCTCTCGCCGAGCTCCTGGACGCCGAACTGCTCACGACGAGCCCCGCGTTCGCCGCGGCGTCCCTTTCCTGCCCCATCCGCGATCTGCGGCACCCGGCCGGCGATCGCTCGTTGAACGTGAAGAGGAGCTGACGATGGCGGAGGTACGGCTGGCCGGCTGCGACGGTTGCATCGGCAGCGACCGCCCCGGATATCTCGTCTCCTGGTACGAGGATGACGACGAGATGAAGTGGGTCTGGAAGCGCTGCCCCAAGCAGTGCACCCCCGTCTCCCGCGCCGCCACCATCGAGCGCCTCACCCGCGAACGTGCCGAGCAGGAACAGCAGGTCGCACAGCAGCCGGCTCCGCCCAGCGCCGAACTGAGCCGCCCTGCGACGCACGCGCACCCGGCGAGCCCGCGGCCGGTTCCCGCCTACCGGGGGCGACCTGAACGCACCACGACTATGCCAGCCCGCCCGGCGCCCGCCCGGCGCCCGGTGCCCGTCTCCACATCGGCCACCGTCCGTCGCTGGCCCGCGGTAGCGCTGGACCACACCGACGACGGCTGGGTCCTGGACATCCGCGATGTGCCACCACCGGCCGGGAAGAAGCTGACTGACTGGGTCGCTTGGCTCGGCACCGGGCTCCCGCTGCGCGTCGAGCGCCTGCACGCGGCCGGCCGAGCTGGCGACGGCATGGTCTGCCTGACCGCGCCCGCCGTGAAGGCGCTCGGTCTGCCCGCGGCTCTCCCCACCACGGACAAGGCCCTGGCCGCGCTCAAGAAGAAGCTGGACATGGCAGCCGCCAGCGTGGGCATGGAGGTGTCGGAGGAGATCGGCCCGGTCTTCCACGTCTTTCGCCGGGCGGGCTCGGCCGGCGGACCGAAGGCGTCCCTGCGCGTCATCGTCACCCCCTGGCTCGGCCAGGGCAGCGAGAAGCAGAAGACCACCACCGGGATGACCGCGACCCTCGCCACGCTCCCCGGCGGCCAGCTGGACGCTCACGCTCTCGCCCGCCGGATCCGCGCCTTCGTCTCCGACATCGGCATCGCCCCCGGTGTGACGCCAGCGACCTCGAGCATGCTGCTCCTGGAGGCAGTCCGTCCCCGTTTGGAGCCCTACGAGGACCAAGAGGGGCAGTGGAAGCGCCGTCTGCGCGAGGGCGCGCTACCGGGCGGCGACACGACCGTCCCCCAGGCCGCCGGGGCCCGGCACCCCTTCACACGGGAACTGCTCGACCGCCGCGAAGCCATCTGCGAAGAAGAGGACTTCAAGTGGTGGGCCCGGCCGCTCACCGACACGGAAGCCGTGTTGGAGTGGGCCGTCGCCGTGGACGTCTGCGCCTCCTACCTCTCCGTCACCCAGACCTTGCCGTTGCCCGTGGGCCCGCTGCAGCACGTCACCGAACCGGTCTGGTCAACGAAGACCGCAGGCCTGTGGTGGTGCGACCTCACCGGCATCGAGACCGACCCCCTGCTGCCGCACCCCGCAACCTTCCACGGCATGCCGCCGACGGGTCCCGGCTGGTACGCCACTCCCACCGTGGCCTACATGACCACCGAGTACGGCTTCGACCCCACCACCATCACCGACGCGCTCCTGCCCGCTCTCCAGGACGAAGAGGGTCGGCCGCAGGACACGGCGCCGATCCTGAAGGAGTGGACGATCCGCCTTCGGGATGCCTACAAGCGCGTCTACAGCGTGCTCGGGCTCTCCGACGGACAGGACCCGGAGACCTTCCTCTCTGCATACGCCACCCACAAGAACATCGACCCGGCCGACGCCGACCGCGGCGACGCCCTGGTCCTCGCCACCCTCTACAAGCAGCTCTACAAGAACGGCATCGGCAAGTGGATGGACTACGCGCGCAAGTCCCACCCCGATGAGAACGACTGGCTCGAGAAGGTCGTCGCTCACTGGTCCTACCGCCCCGAACTCCGCTACCAGATCATCTCCGCCGCCCGCATCGCCGGCCACCGGCGTATGCGCAAGACCTACAACAAGACCGGGCGCGCGCCCTTCGCAGCCAACGTCGACTCCTACCTCTACGCCACCGAACAGCCGTCACCCCTCGAACTCCTGACCCCTGCCGAGAACGGCAAGCCCGTTGCCGGCGTGCTGCGCCTGGGCATCGCCCCCGGGTCGTCCAAGCACGAGGCGAGCATCCCGATGAACGCCGTCCTGGAGGCCATGGAGGCTGGCCAGCACCCGTCGCGCCTCGTGCACGCCTTCACCACCGACGGCACGGCGCTGCCCGACGCCGAGGCCGAGGAGAACGGAGACAGCCAGTCGTGAGCGGGGACAACGGGGAAGACGAGATCGACGGACCGGGCATGAACGTGCGGGTCAAGGAGTTCCTGTTCCGCTCCCGCACCGCACCCACCCGCGCCACCACCCAGGCCACCCACGTGCGCGACCGTAAGTTCAACGGTAGTACGAAGGCGATGGCCGCGGCCTACGGCGTCACCCCCCGCACGGTCTCCCGCTGGATCGACGGCTCCCGCAAGCCCGTGAAGTACGCCGACCGGCTGCAGCGCGACGCCACAGAAGTGCAGACCACCCCCCGCGGCCGGGAACGCCGGGCCCGGGAGATGGAAGCCCGCGGCGACCGCTCGGGCATCGGCGCGCGCGTCGGCCGAGCGCACACCTTCCAGGTCCGAGGCTCCGATGCCGTACGGGCACGCGACATCTACCTCGACCTCACCGGTGCCCAGGTTGCCGCTCTGGCACGGGCCACGGAGGAGAGCGAGGTCCAAGGCATCATCAAGCAGGCCCTGGCCGACAACTTCAACGGAGGCAGCGTCTACGGCGGTTTCTCCGCCGACGACTTCGAGTTCGACATCGACGACGTGGACTACTCCGGCTCCTGACCGACTACGACCTCGAAGACGGCAGCTGAGCCTGCGGCGGCTGTCCATCGGGCCGGGAGCGGTCGAGCCGGGCCGGCGCTCGTAACCGGAAGCGGGCACGGCTAGTTTCCCGTGTATGACTAACGGGTTCGACGCCGAGTTCGGCGGCATTCTGCACTCCGCGCGCGAGGTCCTGCCGGAGGCATCTGTCCTCCGTCTGGAGGGCAAACTGCGCCAGATCCGCGCCGAGCGGCCCGACCTGGGTGTGCCGGAGGTCGTGAAGATGGCCTTCGACGTCTTCGACGGCGAGGCGGTTGACGCCCGCATCGCCCTGGAGGAGGCAGGCGCGCGGGTCGATGAGGCGGCTGCGGCCGAAGCCGCCCACGCCGCGTCCGTCGGGCGCATCAAGGAGCGCACGTACGAGTTGGACTGTCTCGAATCTCAGTACCCCGGGAGGGCCACCATGGCCGAGGTCCTCGCCGACGCTGGGATCTCCTGGGCCTACCTCGGTCTGAGCGAGGAGGACGGCATCCTCGTCGAGGAAATTCGCCGCGGCATGAGGTGAGGCGGCGCCGTGCTCTGCTCGACGACGGCGCGGCCGCCACGGGCGGGCGCCTTCGCCCAGGACTCTCGTGCCGTAGCCGGTCATCAGGCAACCTCACCGGCACGAGCCGCCCGCGGGCCGGGCCTCCAGTGTCGGCACGCCGAGCCAGACTGGCGACATGGACATACCCCGCGACCCCGTCGTGGCCGAGCGGCGAATCCTCCCGGCGCTCCCTGATTCCGACCCCGAGATGGGTGAGATCCGCTGGGAGCGCTGGGAGCCCGCGCTGATCACGACGCACATCGACCCGACCTGCGTCACCTGCGCCTTCCCCGGCCCCCTGTCCACCGCCTTCGGCAAGACCTTCTACACGCCCCCGCCCTCACTGGCACGCGTCGAACGGTCCGTCCGGGGCCGGCCGTCGAAGTGGGCGACGGTCCAGCACCGCCCCTACTGGTGCATCACCCACTGGGCCGTGCGGTGCCCACGCTGCGACGAGATGCGCGTCTACCGGAAAGGGGACTGGACAGAGATCCACTACCGGCCGCCCACGACCGAGCGAGCCGTTCCGCCCACCGAGGACAACGTCCTCTTCTGACAAGCCCGTTGCCCCGGGCGTCACCGGATCGGATGTTGGGCGGCCGCCGCGCCGGTCAGCTCTTCGCGATCCACCGGGCCATTCCTTCGTAGGCGTCCAGGGTCTGTCCCTCAAACGGGCCGGCCTGCGCACGCAAGGTGTCGCCCAGCTCCTGGTAGAGCAGGTAGGCGCCACGCACGTCGCCTTGCTCACCGGTCAACTCGGCCAGTTGATGGTCAGTTTGACGACGTCGGGGTGAGCGGTCCCGTGCTGCGCCCGCAAGCAGTCCAGGCTCTGCCGGACCGCCGCAATCCCCTTCTCACCGCTCATGTGCTGCCTCCCTGGTTGACGTGCCCCGCGGCCGGCGACCGCGCCACGGTGCACTCCGGGCGCAGCGCGGCGGGCCATCTGGATTGCCGGCGGATGCTTACGGTTCCGCGAGCGCCTGAACCGTGGCCGCTGTCCCGGCCGCGTCACAGGGGCCGGCCATACGGCGCAGTACCCACCACAGGCGATCCGCGGACCCAGGTTCCCACGGCGTACGCAACTCGCCGGTCTGCGGGTCGAGTTCGCCTCGCCACTGGGCGAACCGCGCCGGAACGGAATCGTCCCAGAAGCGGTCACCCAGCCGGGACCCGGCCGGCGGGGTGGGCCCCGTGGCCCCCGTGAGAGGGTGCCCCAGCTCGGACAACCGCGCGGCCACCGCGCTCAGAGGACCCCAGACGACCTGACGCCGTCCGGCCATCGCCCGCGACAGCGCCAGCGCGCCGTCGCCCGCCGACAGAGCATCTGC
>NZ_FMDK01000434.1 GCF_900091995.1 Streptomyces sp. MnatMP-M17 | reverse complement strand
GCGGGTGGCCCCCAGCGTCACTGGGGGCCACCCGCATCCTCACAACCTCAACGAGCCGGAGACTTGCTACCCCTCACCACTCCACCACGGCGCTCTCCTCGCGGGGCAGCACGGCGTTGACTTTTGGACCGCCCCAGCCGAACCACGCTGATCATCAGTGAGTGGCACATCTGGGCCACGCCAGCCCGAAACGAAGGCCAACAGGCGGGCAGCCAACACGTCCGGCTGAAACCCGCCGTCGGGTTCTGGATCCCACGGGCGGACTCCCGACACTACGAACGGCGGACCGTCGGCGATCAGCCGACTTGAGCCGCCTCCTCAGCACGTACTTCCCAGTCGGTCTCAGGTGCTTCGTGGGCCCCTCGGGCAACTGCCGGCCGAAGAACGGCCGGCTCAGAGGACACCCGCAACGGCACCACTCCGTCAGGCCACTTCACTCTTCAGCGCATGCTGAGCGAGGGGGGCAACCGAACTGCTCAGGCGTGCCTTGTAACGGCATCGCCTCCAAGCTGCCACATCTCGTAGTTCCCGCATTCTGCCGTGATCTCGGCCGTCGACTGAGCCGCAGTGACGAAGTCATCTACTACCGGCGAGGTGTGAGATGCCGCCACCGCGAGGCACACCTGGTCAGGAGCCAGATCCGGGATGGGCACATAGACGACGTCCGGATGCGAGTAGAACACGGACGCCGAACGGGCCAGGAAGGAGATGCCCCGGCCGGCCGCGACATGCTCGAGCGTCTCGTCCACCCCGCGCACCGGGTACCCGGCATTGGGGAGCGGGCGCTTGGTGGGCTGCGTGCTCGGGTCACCGTGCCAGACCAGTGGTTCTCCGGCCAGGTCGGCCTCGGTGACCTCCTCCTTGCCGGCAAGCCGGTGTCCGGCGGGCAGTACCGCTACCCGCGGCTCGGTGTACAGCGGGGTGACGCGCAGGCCGGCCTCGTCGATGGGCAGCCGCACGTAGCCGACGTCGATGCGGCCGTCGAGCAGCATCGCAGCCTGGTCGTCCCCTTCGATCCGCTGCACGTCCACGACCACGTCCGGGTGCCGGGCCTCGAACGCACGGGCCGCCGGGGTAACGGCAACGCCGGCCCGGAAACCGACCATCAGCCGCCGGTTGCCGCCGGCGGCCGCGGACACCCGGCGGCGGACCGCGTGGGTTGAGGCGAGCAGCGGACCGGCGTCGGCCTGCAGTTGCCGGCCCGCGTCGGTCAGCGCTACGCCGTGGCGATCCCTGGTGAACAGCGAGGCGCCGAGATCCTGCTCGAGCGCACGGATCTGCCGGCTGAGCACCGGCTGTGCGATGTGCAGCTCATCGGCGGCGCGGCCGAAGTGCAACTGGTCGGCCACGGCGACGAAGTAGCGCAGTTTGCGCAGGTCCAGATCCATGGTGTCTCCCGGTCGGTGATGCCTCCAAGGTATCACCACGGTCGAAAGAGGTCTTGGACACCCACTCGGGCCAATGGCAGCCTGAATAGGCACCTAATGGGCCGGGGCGAATTCGGCACAAGAATTCGGCAGCGGAGGGCTCAGGCCCAAATGACCACATCGGGAATTGAGTCCCCTCCCTTCGCGTCATTCGACGGCGTCGACGACATAACCGTTAACAACGACGGGGTGGGCAGAGCGTCCTATCCAGCTCCAGAAAGCAGGAACTCCATGAGCAGCATCAGCATTATCGGCCTGGGGAACGCGGCCCGTGCTTTGGCCGGCCGGGCGCTCGCCGGCGGTAACGCCGTCGAGATCATCGGCCGCGACCAGGCCAAGGCCAAGGAATTGGCCGCTGCGCTCGGCGGTGCCACGGTCGGGACGGCCGGCACCGCCCCGGCCGGGGACATCGTTGTCCTCGCCGTGCCGTACGCCGGTGCCGCGGCGGTGGTGAGGGAGTACGGGGACGCACTGCGCAGCAAGATCATCGTTGACATCACCAACCCCGTAGCCCCCAACCTGCAGGGCTTCGTCGTCCCCGACGACAGTTCTGGCGCACAGGAGATCGCCAAGGCGGCTCCCGACGACGCGCATGTCGTCAAGGCGTTCAACACTGTGTTCTCCCACGTTCTGGCGGCCGGTCCGGCCGAGGATCGCCCTCTGGACGTGTTCATCGCCGGCGACGACGCGCAGGCGAAGGCACGCGTGTCGGCGTTCGTCGAGAGCCTGGGGCTGCGCCCCTGGGACACCGGGGCACTGTTCATGGCGCGGGCACTGGAGAACGTCGGCCTGCTGGAGTTGGGCCTCATGAACCACTCCGTCAAGCACACCAATTTCTCCCTCGGTATCACCATTCTCGGCTGAGTAAACCCGCTACCACTATCTCTCGTGCCGCATCACGCCAGTTCACTTACGGCACGGGAAGACCCTGTACCTACCCTCACAAAGGACAGTTAGATGCGCGTATTCGTCGCCGGGGGGACCGGCCATTCCGGGTCGTACATCATCCCCGAGCTCATCGCCGCCGGGCACGAGGTCACCGGCCTGGCCCGGTCGGACGCTTCCGCGGCGGCCTTGTCCGCGCTCGGCGCGAAGGTGCGTCGCGGCGACCTCCAGGATCTCGACGGGCTCAAGGAGGCAGCCTCGGGCTCCGATGGCGTCATCCACGTCGCGCACAGGCAGGATCTGCTGCCCTCCGGCGGGATGGACGCCGTGGCCGCTGCGGAGCTCCCGATCATGCTCGCGTACGGCGAGGCACTGGCGGGAACCGGAAAGCCACTGGTCACGGCGGGGAGCATTGGCTCACCCGGGCAGCACCTGGGCCGGCCGGCCACCGAGGCGGACCCGGCCCTCCCCGCCGGCGAGGAGCACAAAGGCACCCTGCGGATCCGCAACGTCGTGGAAAGGGCCGTAGTCGACCTCGCCAAGCAGGGGGTGCGGTCTTCGGTCGTGCGGATCGCCAACATCGCACACAGCACGACGGATCGTGCCGGCTTCCTCCCCACGCTGATCGCGCTCGCGAAGGAAAGGGGGTTCGCCGGCTACCACGGCGACGGCGCGAATCTGTGGAACGCCGTGCACATCCGCGATGCCGCCACCTTGTTCCGCCTGGCGCTGGAGAATGGGCCGGCCGGCAGATACTGGCACGCGGTTGGGGACGGGGCCATCCCGTTCCGCGAGATCGCCGAGGCCATCGCCAGCCGTCTGGGCCTGCCCGCGGTGAGCGTTCCCAACGATGCCTTGATGACGCCGGGGTACTTCGGGTTCCTCACGAATATCGTCACGCAGAGCTACCCGGCGTCCAACCTCATCACCCGCCGGACCCTCGGCTGGGAACCCGCCCAGCCCGGCCTGCTCGCCGATCTGGACAACGGCCATTACTTCCCCGCCGGCTGACGGCAGGAACCCGGATCGTAACAAGCCCGGCAACCGGCAAGTTCGGCTCTTCTGAAGGACGTTGAGATTATGACAACTGTGGGATTCATCGGAAGCGGCAGCATCGGCAGGGCCATCGCGCGACTCGCTGTCGGGGCCGGGCACCAGGTGGTGCTCAGCAACTCGCGCGGTCCCGAAACGCTCGCGGACACGGCCGCGGAACTGGGGCCCCGGGCGTCCGCGGCGACGAGCGAAGAGGCCGCGACGGCCGGTGACATTGTCGTGGTCACGGTGCCGGTCAGCGCCTTCCCCCACGTGCCCGCCGCGCCACTGGCCGGGAAGACGGTCATAGACACCTGCAACTACGGCCCCGAGCGTGACGGGCACATCCCCGAGCTCGACAGCAAGTCCCTCACCTCAAGCGAGCTGCTTCTGCGGTACGTCCCCGACGCCCTGCTCGTAAAGGCGTTCAACAACATCTTCTTCAAGCACCTGCTGTCACTCGCCCGCCCGGCAGGGGCGGCCGACCGCTCCTACCTGCCGATCGCCGGGGACTCCGCACCGGCGAAGGCTGCGGTGACCGAATTCATCGACTCCATCGGCTACAGCGTGGTAGTCGCGGGAACGCTGGCCGACAGCTGGCGGCAGGCGACGGGCACGCCGGTGTGGGGAACACCGTACGGGCCGTACTCGAACGAGAAGGGCCAGCCGGTCGGCGAGGCCGCCATCCGCGCGGCACTGGCCACCGCAACGCGGTAACCGTCAATTATCACGGACCCTGATGTGGTCCGGCCGTGCCCGCCGGTCGCGCGGCTGCACCCGCTGTACGCGACACCAGCCGCCCGGCACCTGGCCCGGACCTGCCGGCTTTTACGGAACTGGCCGCCCGCCCAAGCCTCAGCAGAAGCCTCCGGGGAAACGGCCATGCATCTGCGGATGGTGGTCAGTTGACCTCTCGGTCCAAGCCGGACCAGTACGGTTCGCGGAGCTTGAACTTCTGGATCTTGCCGGTGGCGGTGCGCGGGATGGCGTCGCGGAATTCGACAGTTGTCGGTGCCTTGTAGCCGGCCATTCGCTGCTTGCAGTGGGCGATGATGTCGGCTTCATGTGCCGTCGCCCCGTCCACGAGGACCACCAAGGCTTTGATCGTCTCGCCCCACTTCTCGTGTGGCACACCGATGACGGCTACCTCGGCGACCGACGGGTGGCTGAAGATCGTGTCCTCCACCTCGATCGACGACACGTTCTCACCGCCCGTGATGATCACGTCCTTCTTGCGGTCGGAGATCGTCAGATGCCCGTCGGCTTCGTCGAACGTGCCGCCGTCGCCCGTGTGGAACCAGCCGTCTTCAAGAGCGGCCGAGGTCTCCTCCGGCTTGTCCCAGTACCCGTCGAGTACGACGTTCGACCGAGCCAGGACCTCCCCGGACTCGGAGACCTTCAGTCTGGCCCCGAGCGCGGGGAGTCCCGCGCGGGAGAGCTTGCGCGCCCGTTCCTCCGCGGGCAGGTTTTCATCGCCGGGCCGGGGCCGGTTGAAGGTGAGCAGTGGTGACGTCTCAGTCAGGCCGTAGATCTGAGTGAACTCCCAGCCCAGTTCCTCGTCCACCCGCTGGATCATCTTGCTCGGCGGCGGAGCCCCTGCGCAGACGATCCGCACCCTGTCCCGGCCCGGAATCTCTCCTTCCCAGGACGCCGCCGCATCCAGTACCGCGTTCCACACCGCGGGAGCACCACACATCAGCGTGACTCCGTGCTCGTCGATCCGGCGCAGGATTTCCGTGCCGTCCACCTTGCGCAGCACCACCTGCTTGACCCCCAGTCCGGCCATCACGAACGGCATCCCCCAGCCGTTGCAGTGGAACATCGGCAGTGTGTGCAGATAGACGTCCCGCTCCCACACCCGGGTGTGAAGCCCGAAGGTCACACCGTTGACCCAAATGTTGCGGTGGGTCAGCTGAACGCCCTTGGGGCGGGCGGTGGTTCCCGACGTGTAGTTGATCGTCGCGGTGGCGTCCTCGTCCGGCCTTGACCATGGGCGCGGCTCGACGCCGAAGCGCATGAGTTCGGCCTCGGTCTGCTCACCCAACACGAAGCGGTGGCGCACCTTGATCCCGGAGAGTCCCGCGTCCAGCTCCGGATCGACGAACAGAACCGAGGCTCCGCTCTGCCGCACCACATACTCGATCTCTTGCGGCTTCAGGCGGAAGTTGACCGGCACACAGATCCGCCCGCTCATCGGCACAGAGAACAGCAGTTCAAGCAGACGCGCGGAGTTGTGGCTCACCACCGCCACTCGCTCCCCCTCCCCCACGCCGAGCGCATCGAGCCCCGCCTGCCAGGCCCGCACCCGCTCGCCGAGCCGACCGTACGTCGACACGGGCACGGGCGGGCCGGGTTGATCCCATTCGTCGACCACACCCGGGCTGGTACGAAACCCCTGCTCCGCGCGGTCGAGGAAGTCCGCGACAGTCATCGGTACCCGCATTGCTCTCTCCCTGCCGTCCGGAACCAGCGCTTCTCAGTCGCTCAATCCCATTCGAAATGGAATGTCCCCTGATCTTGACGCCTTGAAGACATCGTCGGAGCGGCCGACATAGGTGAGGTAGCCGTCGGCGTCACGCGCGTCCTCGGCGCGGACGATCACATGGCGGTCCGCCGTCCGTCCTCCTCGACGAGATGCGGGGCGGTGCGGTCGTTGTCCTCGGCGATGCGGTCGAACCGGTCGAGCGCCCAGTTGAAGCGTGTCGGCCGCGGCCAGGAGAAGCCCTCGTACGCCGTCGCGTAGTCCTCCCGGTGCGCCAGCAGGAAGTCGCGGGCCGCTCTGAACTCCTCGGTGGCCGTCCTGAACTCCTCGGCCGGAAACTCCTCGGTCGGACCGCTCGGCGTCCTTGCCGTCATCTGTCCTCCTCATCGCCTGACCATTCGCTGAGCCCTGTCCGTCCATGCGGCGGCCCGGTCCCGCAGACGGGCCGCCGCAGGGGCGGACAGGCCATAGCATCGTGTAATCGGTGACGCAGGTCTCACTACCCCCGGACAGGGGTGGCGAGCCCAGTGGTGCGGTGCGGGCGGTGTGTGCGGTGCGGGCGGGAACGAACGGAGGCAGCGTGATGGCCGAGGCGGTGGAGATGCGGTCGGCGCTGGCGCGGCTGCGCAGGACGACCGGGCTGACCGTGGCCTTCGGCGGGCTGACACACGACGTGGGAGAGCTGCGGATCGCCGAACTGAACGGCACCGCGACAAGCGCCCTGCGCGGACTCGCGATCTCCTCCGGCAACGGTCTGGGCGGCAAGTCGATCGCCATGGCCAGACCGTGCGCGGTGACGGACTACCGGGAGGCGCGCTACATCAGCCATGAGTACGACGCGGCGGTGGCGGCGGAAGGGCTGCGCTCGGTGCTCGCCGTGCCCGTGGTCGTAAGGCGCCGGGTGCGCGGAGTGCTGTACGGCGCGCTGCGCAGCGCCCTGCCGATCGGCGAGCGCGCCTTCGACGCGGCGGTGGCCGCCGCGCGGGACGTGGAGCAGGCGCTCGTCGTACGGGACGAGGTACGGCGGCTGCTCTCGGTGACGCGCGAGGCGACGGCGGGCGCCGGAGCCTGGGAGGAGGTCCGGGCAGCCCATGGCGAGCTGCGTGCGCTGGCGCCGCGGATCGTGGACGCGGAGCTGCGTGAGGAGCTGCTCGCCGTCTGCGGCCGGCTCCCGGGCGCC
>NZ_FMDK01001272.1 GCF_900091995.1 Streptomyces sp. MnatMP-M17 | reverse complement strand
GGCCGGCTCGCGGGCGCCGCACGCCCGGCCGGCACTCCCCCGCGCCCGCTGCCGGTCACACTCGCACCGCGCGAGGTGGACGTACTGGGCTGTGTCGCGGCGGGCTCGACCAACGCGACGACGGCGGAACTGCTCGGACTCCGCCCCGAGACAGTCAAGGGCTATCTCCGCTCCGCGATGCGCAAGCTCGGTACGCATACGCGCCTGGAGGCGGTGGTGGCGGCGAGGCGCGCCGGTCTGCTGCCATAGGCAGGCCCCGCAGAAAGGGCCCTCTTGGGGGACCTGTTGGACCTGCTGGACCTTTTGAATCTGTAGGACCTGTAGGACCTGTAGGACGTACTGGAGGTATGCGCATGGTGTCCACGGACCGGTTCCTGGCCTTCGCCGTGATGTCCCTGCTGGTGATCGTGATCCCGGGACCGAGCGTGCTGTTCGTGATCGGCCGGGCGCTGGCCCACGGTCGGCGGACGGCGCTCGCCACCGTGCTGGGCAATGTGGCGGGCTCGTACGCCCTGGTGGTGGCGGTCGCACTGGGGATCGGCGCCCTGGTGGAACGGTCGGTGGCCGTCTTCCTGACGGTGAAGCTGGCGGGCGCGGCCTATCTGGTCTTCCTGGGTGTACAGGCCTTCCGGCACCGCAAGGAGATGCGTGTCGCGGCCATGTCCGCGCCGACGGGCCCGGCGCGCGGTGATCTCCGTACGGTCGGGGACGGTTTTGTCGTAGGGATCACCAACCCGAAGGGCGTGGTGTTCTTCGCGGCCGTGCTTCCTCAGTTCGTGGACCACTCGGCGGGCCATCTGCCCGCGCAGATGCTGCTGCTCGGACTGGTGCCGATCGCGATCGGCCTGGTCACGGACACGCTGTGGGGACTGGGCGCGTCCGCGGCACGGAACTGGTTCGCGCGCTCGGACCGCCGGCTGTCGCTGGTGGGCGGCGCGGGCGGCTTCGCGATGATCGGTCTGGGTGTGACGGTCGCAGCGACGGGCCGCGCCGACTGAGCGGCGCCGCGCTGCCCGTGCCAACCGCGCCGCCCGCGCCACCCGCGCCTCCCGCGCCAGAAGCGCGTCAAAATACGGGCCTTCCCGATCAGCACTCCGTCATGGGCCCGGCGGTCCTCCGTCCGCCGGGCATAGCTTCCTGGTGTCAGTCAGTGAACGACTCCCCTGGGAGGACACCATGGAGCGCCTCATCACCGAGGAAGCGGACCCCGACGCGGACCCCGACGCGGATTCCGGTCCGGATTCCGGCCCCGACCTCGACCCCGAGGATTCCGGCGCGGACGCCGGTCCCGGCGCGGACGAGTGCCGTGCGGCACGGTCGCCGCTGTACGTGCCCGTACGGCTCGGCTCTTACGGCGGGCAGCAGTTGCGCTTCGCCCGTACTCCGCTCGGCGCGCGGACCGCGATCGGTTTCACCAGCGCCCGGAAGCTGACCGCCGTCCTCGGCGAGCAGCAGGCCTGGATCAGACTCGCGGAGCCCGTGCTGCGCGCGCTGGCCGCACCGCTCGGCGCCACGATCGTCACGGTGGATCCCCAGCTCACCGCGCCCGCCACGGCCACAGTCCCGGCCCCGGCGCCCGCTCCGTCGCCCGCTCCGAGGACGGCCCCGGCAAGCACCTGTGCCCGCCGTGCCCATGCCCTGGAGCTGCCGGAGGCGATGACCGTATGACCACGGAACCGTCCCTGCCGCCCCTACCGTCCCTGCTGATCAGCGAGCTCGACACGCCGACGGTCTGGCCCGCGTCCGCCGTCCTCGCGCCCGGTGGCGATATCGCCGTGGCCGGCGTCGGCCTCGCCGAACTGGCCGACCGCTACGGCACGCCGGTGTACGTCCTGGACGAGGACGAGGTACGGGCCCGCGCGCGGGCATGGCGGCGGGCGCTGCCCGGCGCCGAAGTCGTCTACGCCGCCAAGGCGTTCCTCTGCCGGGCGGTCGTCGACTGGATCGAGCAGGAGGGCCTCGGGCTCGACGTCTGCTCCGCGGGCGAACTGCGACTGGCCGTCGGCCGCGGCTTCCCGCCCGAGCGGATCGTGCTGCACGGCAACGCCAAGTCCCCGCAGGATCTGAGCACCGCGCTGCGTCTCGGCGTCGGCCGGATCGTCATCGACTCGGCCTGCGAGACGGCCAGGATCGCCGCGCAGATGCCGGGACCGGAGCCGCAGCGGGTGATGGTCCGCGTACTGCCCGGTATCGAGGCGGGCGCGCACCCCAAGATCCGTACGGGAACGGAGGGCCAGAAGTTCGGCCTCTCGATCGCGGACGGCTCGGCGGCGGACACCGTCGACCGGATCCTCGGCCAGCCCAGGCTCGAACTCGTCGGTCTGCACTGCCATCTCGGCTCGCAGATCGCCGAGGCCGAACCGTACGCGGAGGCCGTACGCCGTCTCGTGGCGTTCCTGGCGGCGATCAGGGACCGCCACGGCGTGATCCTGCCCGAGCTGAACCTCGGCGGCGGCTTCGCGGTGGCGTATCTGCCGGGAGATCCGGCGCCTGCGCCCTCGGTCTACGGTGAGCTGATCACCCGGACCTTGGCGAGCGCCTGCGCCGAACACGGTCTCCCTGTACCCGCGCTGACCGTGGAACCGGGCCGCTCGGTCATGGCACCGGCCGGGATCGCGCTCTACCGGGTGCTGTCGGTCAAGCGCGGCGCCGGCGGTGTGTTCGTGGCCGTCGACGGCGGGATGAGCGACAACCCGCGGCCCGCGCTGTACGGCGCGCGCTATACGGTCCGCCGGGTGGGACGTACCTCCACGGCTCCGATGCGGACGGCGACGGTCGTCGGCCGGCACTGCGAGGCGGGCGATGTGCTCGCCGGTCCTGTGGAGCTGCCGGAGGACATCAGGCCCGGTGACGTACTGGCGGTTCCGGCGGCCGGCGCGTACCAGGTGTCGATGGCGTCGGGCTACAACATGACGGGCCGCCCTCCGGTGGTGGCGGTCTCCAAGGGCGGATCACGGCTCCTGGTACGCCGGGAGAGCTTCGAGGACCTGGGCGCCCGGGACGTCGGCCTCTGAGCGGAGCCCGGGCCTCGCGGATTTCGGGACCGTCGATCAGTCCGTGCGCGAGTCCCCGGACAAGGACGCCAGGGCCAGGGTCTTTCGTTTGGATCAGGCTGGGTGAGGGAGCGCCCGCCGCGGCAGCGGCTGATGT
>NZ_FMDK01000053.1 GCF_900091995.1 Streptomyces sp. MnatMP-M17 | reverse complement strand
CCGTCCGGTAGGCGCGGGCCGGCGGCGCGGGCCGGGGCAGAGCGCCTCGGCCCGGGCGCCGGTACGGACCATATCGCCGCGCGTGCGAGCGAGGGCCGCCGCGTCACGATCTCACCCACACTGTCAGCCCGCTGGACCGACGGCCAGAGAATATCGCTCCGGCCCACTGCCGCGGGCCGGTCGGCGAACACCGGTCAGCCGACGAACCGGAGCACATACCGCCGCTGCCACGGAGTCTCCACGGCACGGCGGTGGTAGTGGCTGCGTACGTACTCCACCGACCGGTCGGCGGGCACTCCGTCGAGAACGGCGAGACAGGCCAGCGCCGTTCCGGTCCGTCCACGGCCGCCGCCGCAGGCGATCTCGACGCGCTCGTCGGCGGCACGCGCCAGCGCCTCACGGAGAACGTTCCGCGCGGCCATGCCGTCGCTCGGCAGCCGGAAGTCCGGCCAGCGCAGCCAGCGGGCCTCCCACGGGACCTCGGCGGGCTCCTTGCCGAGGAGATGGACCGCGTAGTCGGGCACCGGACCGGCCGGCAGCGGCCGACGCAGCGCACGCCCTCTGACCAGGCGTCCCGAGGGAAGCCGCAGCACACCGGCGCCGGTGGGATTCCAGGTCTCGGTCACATGCTCACGATAGCCGCGGTGGCGCTCGTGCAGTTGTGACACAGCGGATCCGGGTGATCGCACACAGTCCGCCCGGCCCGTCCGAACAGGCGGTCCGGCCAGGCAGGCCCGATGATGGAAGGCCAGAAGCGCGGGAAGGCGACGGGTAGAGGCTGAACCATGGCCGTGTGGCACGTACGGGACTTCGCCCCGGACGATCTGGAGGCAGTGGTGCGCCTCGACAGCGAGAGTGCCGGCACCGACCGGCCCGCCGTCTTCCGTCTCTCCGAGGTCGTCGCCGCGCTCCAGGCACAGCATCCCAGCGTGGTCGCGCTGGCCGACGACCATCTCGTGGGCGCGGCGGTGGGCCGGGTCGACGGCGACCGGGCCTGGGTGCTGCGGATCGGGCTGCATCCGGCCTGGCGGAATCTGGGTCTGGGCACCGCGCTGCTCGACGCCCTGGAGCACCGTCTCCAGGGCGCGGGCGCCAAGACCGTCGCCGCGCTGCTGCCCGAGGACGAGACCGGCGCCACCGCGCTCTCCAACGCGGGATTCCGCTCCCGCCAGGGCCTGACGTACTTCGAGAAGGCGCAGCCCGTGACCGCCCAGGACTCCGCCGTCCTGTCCTCGCTCGGCGCGGTGGTGCCGCCGTCCGGGCTCTGGGAGAAGCTCAGCGGAATGGCCGACGAGAAGCAGCTCATCGAACGGCGGCTGGTGCTGCCGCTGGCCAATCCGGAACTCGCCGACCAGCACGGGGTCGAACCGCCCAGGTGCGTGGTGCTGTTCGGGCCGCCGGGCACCGGCAAGAGCACCTTCGCGATGGCGGTGGCCAGCCGGCTCGGCTGGCCTTTCGTGGAGCTCTTCCCGTCCCGGATCGCGCTGGAGGACGGGCTGGCGAACGGACTCGGCCGCCGCTTCGACGAGATCGCGCAGCTCGACCACGCGCTGGTTTTCATCGACGAGGTGGAGGAGGTCGCGGGCGCCCGCAATCTCGCCGATCCGGTCTCCGTCGGAGTCGTCAACGAACTCCTCAAGTCGATCGTCCGGTTCCGTGATCACGACGGCAGGCTGCTGATCTGCGCCACCAACACCGTGGCCGCCCTCGATCCCGCCTTTCTGCGGCATGGCCGCTTCGACTACGTCCTGCCGGTCGGCCCGCCCGATGACGAGGCCCGTAACGCCCTCTGGAGCAGCTATATCGCCAAGGCGGGAGCCCACGCCGACACCGAGGTCCTCGCCGACGCCAGTGAAGGATTCACTCCCGCCGACATCAAGCAGGCCGCCCGTACCGTCGCCCAGACCGTCTTCGAGCGCACCCTCGACAGCGACAGCGGAGAACGCGCCTGTCCCACCACCGAGGACTATCTCCGCACCATCCGCCGCACCCGGCCCACCGTCACCAACGAGATGGCCATGGAGTTCGCCGACCACACCATCCGCTACGGCCGTGTCTGAAAGCCGGCACAGGCGCCGACTCGTCGGCCGGGCACGGCCGTTCCTCCGCCGTGATTCCCCGGTCGTTCGCCGGATCGTCCGTCAGTCGCGGCCGGTGCCCCGGTACAACTCCAGTTCACCGTCCAGCTCGACGGCGAGCACGGTGGCCTCCTCGTCCACATCTCCGGCCTCAGGCGCGTCGATCCACAGCACGCCCGGCACCTCGTGCAGACCGCCGATCACCCGGTGCCGCAGCGCGGCGCCCGTACCGAGCACGCTCACCCGGCGCACCGGAGTACGCAGTCCACGCACCGCCACGCTCTCGCGCGGGACGTCGAAGCAGACGAGATAGAGCGTGCGGCGGTCGGCCGACACGGTGCTGGGACCGTAGTGGTGGCCCGCCGGAAGCCCCGCCACCGTCCCGCGCACGGCATCGCCGTGCCGGCCGATCCAGGCGCCGAGCCCTTCGAGACGCGCCACCTGCTCGGCGGGGATCGTGCCGTCCTCCCGAGGACCGATGTCCAGCAGCAGATTGCCGCCCATGGCGATCGTCTCGGTGAAGTAACGCACCAGCTGCCGGACCGACTTGTGGTTGGTGTCCTGGGGCTGATGGCCCCAGGAGTCATTGACGGTCAGACACAGCTCCCACGGTCCGTCCGGCGCCACCAGCGGTACGCCCTGCTCGGGTGTCGCGTAGTCGCCATGGCTGAGCATCCGGGCGTTGAGCACGGTCTCCGGATTGCCCGCGAGGATGTGCTCGGCGAGTTCACGCATCCGCCACTGTTCCTCGGTGCGCTCCCACTCGCCGTCGAACCACAGCAGATCCGGACGGAAGCGCGCGACCAGTTCGCCGACCTGGGCATCGCGGTAGGCGAGGAACCGCGCCCAGGCCTCCGGGTCTTCGACACCGTCCGGAGGAGCACTGAACCGGTTCGTACGGACCTGCTCCTCGCGCGGATCGGGGTGCAGGACGGTCGCGTAGTCGGGATGGTTCCAGTCGGAGTGCGAATAGTAGAGACCGACCTTGAGACCGCGTTCGCGCAGCGCGTCGGCGTACGGAGCGATGAGATCGCGGCCGGCCGGTGTGTGCCGTACGACGTTCAACTCGCCCTGCGCGGTGTCCCAGAGGGCCACACCGTCGTGGTGCCGGGCGGTCAGCACCGCGTATCCGGCGCCCGCGCGGACGAAGAGATCGGCCCAGGCACCTGGGTCGTAGCGCGAGGCCGTGAAGCCGTCCAACTGCTTCATGTACCGCTCGTGCGGTACCTGCCCGAGATAGAAGGACCAGGACTCGGGCACACCGTCGACGGCGTAGATCCCGTAGTGGACGAAGATGCCCAACTTGGCGTCGGGGAACCAGGGCTGCATCGGCATACGGCCAGGCTAAGCCGCCTATGTGGCCGTTGGCACCGGGCCGCGTCCAGCGCGTGTGCCGGAGAGGCGGGCGCTCATCCCTCTTTCGAGGGATATGCCTGAGGCATCAGCCATTGTCACAATCGATGCGGTTCTTGTTGTGCGAGGCCATACGAGGTCATATGGGGCCGTGCACGGCGGCCGTACGAGAAGGAGAGTGCGCGTTGAAGAAGACGGGATCTCTGTCCGCCCTCGGTGCGATCGCGCTGATCGCTTCGGTGCTGCTGACAACGGGCGTGTCCGACGCGGCGCCGGCGAAGTGGGCCAGACACAGTGACGCGGCGGCCCAGTTCAGAAAGGCGGGTATCACCTCGGTCTCCAGCGGGGGATGTACCAACTGGGAGCAGCGCAACTGCACTTCGTTCACGAACATCAACAAGGCGACGGTCTCCGGTGCGATCGCCTTCAAGCAGGCGAGCCGCTGCAAGGTGATCATCACCGGCGGTACGGAGAAGGGACACGCGCCAGGGACCTACAGCCACCGGAACGGCTACAAGGTCGACATGTCCCGGGGCAAGGCCGTGGCCAGGTGCCTCGACTCCTACATCACCCGCACCTTCACCTATGCCGGGAAGCGCGGTGACGGCGCCAGGATGTACAAGTCCCCGGCCGGGAACGTCTATGCGAACGAGCGCAGCCACTGGGACGTCACCTACTTCAAGGCCAGGGTCTGACTCCTCCTCCGGATCGCCGGACCTCCAGACCGCCGGATCTCGGAACTCCTGACTCTCCCGTCTTCCGAGATGTTCCGGCCGGGCAGACCGGCCCTGACCGGAGGACAACGGTGGCCGCCGTCCGTCGGAGGCGGCCACTTCTTCCCAGCCCTTCGGACCGGGCCGGTCCGCGTTACCGTCGTGAGTCCGTCGTCCTACCATGGTGCCTGTGACCACGATTGATGCCGAAGACGTCCGCCGTATCGCACTGGCACTCCCGGAGACGGTGGAGAAGGAAGCGTGGAGCATGCCCACGTTCCGTGTTGCCGGGAAGATGTTCATCACGGTCCCCGACGACGAGACGTCCTTCGCCGTACGGTGCCCGAGGCATGAGCGGACGGAGCTGATCGCGGCGGAGCCGGAGAAGTTCTGGGTGCCGGCGCACGAGGCGAGTTCCGCATGGGTACGGGTAAGGCTCCGCGCCCTGGAGGATCTGGACGAGCTGCGCGACATCCTTGTGGATTCCTGGAAGCAGGCCGCACCGGCACGTCTGCTGGAGGCGTTTCCCGCCCTGGAATCCCAGACGGACTCGGGCGCGCGCTGAGCCACGCGTACCAGGACCGCCACACATACCAGGGCCACGCGCATCTGCCGCGCACAACAAGAACGCCCCCTCGCGCGGAGGGGGCGTAACACTGCTCGACCACATCAGCTCAACTGCGTCAGCTCAACAACGTCAGACGGTGCTGACGGCGGGATTCGTACCCGCGATCTGAGATCACTGTAGCCGGTGAAGACCGCATATGGGGGGAGGATCCGCCGACACGCCGGGAAATCCGTCGTCATACGATCACCGACGTGACGGAGGGGCGGCAGATCATGGATCTGACAGACGGCATGGGTGCGGGCGCGGACGCGGACTCGGGGTGGATGGCGCGTCGGCTGGACGAGGCGTTCGGAGCGGACCAGGTGGTGCGGGTGGCGCCGGAGCGGCTGCATCCGGCGATCACGCACGAACCCACACGTGAGTTTCTGAGCGGCACCGGTCTGATACGCCGGACAGGGCTCCTCGCGCTCGCCCCGGACCTCGCAGCCGGTGCCCGGCAGGTGTCCGATCTGTTGGCCGACGATGCCGAAGTCCTCGATGACATAGGCGAGTTCGTGGTCCTCGGCAGCTTTGTGCCGGACGAAGGCGATCCCGACGAGTACATCGTGCTGGACGGCCGTACCGGCCGGGTCCATGCCCTCCATGATCCGGACGAGAGCCGGCTGCTCGCCTCCGGGCTGTACTCCTTCACGCTCTTCGCGCTCGCCCTCGAATGGCTGCGCACCGACCGCGAGATCTTCGAGAACCTCGCCGGGCGGTACGGTCCGGAGGCCGTGGCGGAGGCGACGGAAATACTGCTCGGCCTGCTGCGTGACCATGATCCGGTGCTGCTCGGCTCGGAGGACGAGGACACCGAGGTGTCCGCCTTCTGGCGGCTGTCCCTTCTGCTGCGCCCACTGGCCCGGATCGCCCCGCCGGGCGAGCGGGCCGGGCTCACGCTCGCCCTGCCCGAAGGGCTGCTGGAGAAGGAGTACGGCGCGGACGCGCTGGTGCGCTTCGCCGACGAGGACCTCCCTTCGGCACTCACCCATGAACCCACCCGGGCCTTCCTCCGCGACACGGGCCTGGTCCGCGAGTGCGTCTGGGTCTCCCTGGACGACGGCCCGCTGCGGACACTGGCCGAGCACCACGCGGCCAAGCGGGACGACGAGACGTACGGCGCACCGGCGCCCGGCGCCGAGGGCCTGATCCGTATCGGCTATCTCGTGGAGGACATCGACCTTGTCATCGAGGGCGCGACCGGCCGGGTACGGGGCTGGTCCCTTCCGGAGGCCCAACTCCTTCCCGTCAACGCCGATATCTCCACCTTCGCGTTCACCCAGTGGCTGATCGCCCGCGTGATCGCCTTCGACCGCGAGCACCGGATCACCGACGACTACGTCAATCTGGCCGCCACGGCCACCGCCGTACTCGCCGGCGTCGAACGCACCGTCCGCCCCGACGGCGAGAACACCGAGAACGCCGAAGCCGACGAGGACGACATCCGGCGGTACTGGCCGGAGGCCTTCCAGGACGAGGCGGGCGGAGGCCTCTATTCCTAGAAAGCGGCGGCGGCCGGGGCGGTGACACTTCCGGGCTAGTCCGGCAGGTCCGGCGAAGTTCCCCGACCGCATGCTGATGGCCGAGGCCCCACTCCTTCGTGAAGGGAAGTGCCATGGCTTCATCCATACCCGAGGGTTCGCGGCGCCGGGGCCGGTACGGCCTGGTGGCCACCTGCACCGCGGCGGCAGCCGCTCTCAGCGGCTGGGGCGC
>NZ_FMDK01000448.1 GCF_900091995.1 Streptomyces sp. MnatMP-M17 | reverse complement strand
TCCTGGTCACCGGCGCCGAGGCACCGGCGGCCCGGCTCCGCGCCGCCGAGAAGGCCGGCGTGGAGGTGGTGATCGCCGGTGAGGGACCGGGCGTGGACGCCGCCGGTGCCGTACACGCCCTGGCGGAACGCGGCCTCGTACGGCTGCTCACCGAAGGCGGGCCACGGCTGCTCGGGCAGTTTGTGGCGGCGGGCGTGCTGGACGAGGTGTGTCTGACGGTGTCTCCGACGCTGACGGCCGGATACGCGCAGCGCATCGCGGGCGGCCCGGGTCCCGCCGTACCCGAACGGTTCGCTCTCGTATCGCTCCTGGAGCAGGACGGATTCCTCTTCACCCGGTACCGCCGCGTCTGACAATCCGCCGCGTCTGACAATCAGCGGAATTCGCCGTTCCGGTTAGCTTCCGGTGGGCAGACTTACTCTCGCAGACCCCGTGCGGGCACGGGGAAGGATGGTTTCAGCAGTGGGGCCGGACGGTCCATGAAGACGAAGGGCGCCTGTCGTGTTCACAAGCGTACTGATGATCGAGAAGCCCCTGACGCCCGAGGACGTGGAGTTCGTCACCACGCTCCATGGCGACGAGCCGGTGTCCTTCGTCGTGCTCATGCAGCCCCGCGGCGATCAGGCGGATGTGCTGCTGCGCGCCATCGACGATGTCGCGCTCGGCGAGCTGCGGGACGCCGCCCGGGAGGGCGGGACACCGGAGGGCGCGCAGGCCCGGGAGCCCGCGGAGCTGGCCCTCCAGGCATCCCTGGCCGGGCTGCGCGCCCAGGGCTCCGAGGCCACGGGCCAGGTGGTCGAGGAGCATCCGCTCGACCATCTCAAGGAAGTCGTGGAGGCGTCGGGCGCCGACGAGGTGATCGTGCTGACCGAGCCGCACTATGTGGAGGAGTTCTTCCACCGGGACTGGGCGTCCCGGGCGCGTCACAAGGTCGGCGTACCGGTGCTCAAACTCTTCGCCCACAGCGAATAGGCTGGGACGACACGTTTTCTTGTCGCTCGCGCACCTGGGAGAAACACGTATGGCACCGGCCCCCGCTGTCCCCGCCGACATGGAACGACCGCACTTCATCGGTATCGGCGGCGCCGGCATGTCGGGTATCGCGAAGATCCTCGCCCAGCGCGGCGCCAAGGTCGCGGGCAGTGACGCCAAGGAGTCGGAGACCGCGGAGGCGCTGCGGGCCCTGGGTGCCACCGTGCACATCGGCCACGCCGCGGCGCATCTCGCGGACGACGCGTCGTGCGTGGTCGTCTCCAGCGCCATCCGCGCCGACAACCCGGAGCTGGCGCGGGCCGCGGAGCTCTCCGTACCCGTGGTGCACCGCTCGGACGCGCTGGCCTCGCTGATGCGTGGACTGCGGCCGATCGCCGTCGCGGGCACCCACGGCAAGACGACCACGACATCCATGCTGGCCGTCGCCCTCACCGAGCTGGGCCTCGATCCGTCGTACGCGATCGGCGGCGATCTCGCCGGGCCCGGTACGAACGCGCGGCACGGCGAGGGCGAGATCTTCGTCGCCGAGGCGGACGAGAGCGACCGGAGCTTCCAGAAGTACGATCCCGAGGTCGCGATCGTCCTCAATGTCGAGCTGGACCACCACGCGAATTACGCGTCGATGGACGAGATCTACGAGTCCTTCGAGGCGTTCGCCGACAAGATCGTCCCGGGCGGCACACTGGTGATCTCCGCCGACCAGCCGGGCGCGGTCGAGCTGACGTCACGGGTCCGCGCGCGGTCGGCGGCCGGTGGTCCGGCCACGGTCGAGGTCATCACCTACGGTGAGGCCGAAACGGCGGACGTACGGGTCCACCGGATCACCGCACGAGGGCTGACCAGCGAGGTCACCGTACTGCTCGACGGCCGTCCGCTGACCTTCACCGTCTCGGTCCCGGGCCGCCACTACGCCAACAACGCGGTCGCCGCCCTCGCGGCCGGTGTCGCGCTGGGCCTTCCCGCGCACAATCTGGCCTCGGCCCTCGGCGCGTACACCGGCGTCAAGCGCCGCCTCCAGCTCAAGGGCGAGGCCGCGGGCGTCCAGGTGATCGACTCGTACGCGCACCATCCCACCGAGATGACGGCCGACCTGGAGGCGATGCGCGCCGCCGCGGCTCCCGGCTCCCGGCTGCTGGTCGTCTTCCAGCCGCACCTCTTCTCCCGTACGCAGGAGCTGGCCACCGAGATGGGCCAGGCCCTCGCCCTCGCCGACGCCTCGCTGGTCCTGGACATCTATCCGGCCCGCGAGGATCCCATTCCCGGTGTCACCAGCGCCCTGATCACCGACGCGGCCGAGGCGGCGGGCGCCGCGGTGACGGCGGTGTCCGACAAGAACGCGGTCGCCGGCACCGTGGCGGGAATGGCGGGACCCGGTGATCTCGTTCTCACCATGGGCGCCGGAGATGTCACGGACCTCGGTCCGCACATCCTGGCCCGTCTGACCGACTGAGGAGAGCGCATGTCGTACGACATCGACAAGCCGGACGAGCAGTGGCGCGCGGAGCTGTCGCCCGCGGAGTACCAGGTGCTCCGCAAGGCCGGCACCGAGCCCGCCTTCACCGGCGAGTACACGGACACGAAAACCACCGGTGTCTACTCCTGCCGCGCGTGCGGCGCCGAGCTGTTCCGCTCCGACACGAAATTCGAGTCGCACTGCGGATGGCCGTCCTTCTACGACCCGAAGGACACGGACGCGGTCGAACTGATCGAGGACCGCTCCCACGGCATGGTCCGCGTCGAGGTCCGCTGCTCGCGCTGCGGCTCGCACCTCGGCCATGTCTTCGAGGGCGAGGGCTATCCGACCCCGACGGACCAGCGGTACTGCATCAACTCGATCTCACTGCGACTGACTCCCGACGAGAACTGACCTTCGACGGGACCTGACCTCCGGCGCGAGCCGAGCCGGCGCGAGCTCAGTCCTGACCAGGGCTGAGCTCGCGGCCGTGACCGGGCCCGTTCATCGGCATGCGCCGGTCATGGACCGGTCATGGACGAGTACGGGTGCCGAAGCGGATGCCCAGCCGGCCCAGGGCGCCCGGCCGGTTCCACGTTCTGAACTCCTCCGCCTTGCGGTCGCCCGTACCTTCCAGACAGCGCTCGACGGCGGCGACATCGGCGGCGGGCAGCGCCCGTACGGCCGGCCGCAGCACCTTGTCGAGCAGGGCCGCGCGGGTCTCGTCCCAGGTCTTGTTCGCGCCGGGCAGCGCGGTCCAGGTGGTGAAGCAGTGGGCCGCGAAAGCCGGTACGGTACGCAGCCGTTCGCGTACGGGCTCGTCATGGGCGGCCCTGCGGTACGCGGCGGTGAGCTCCGCGTCGCCGCTGTGGACCAGCGCGTACAGCTCTCCCTCCGGCCGCTGCTCGGAGAGCAGTTGACGGCACAGGGCCCCGAACACCTGGTCGAGCACGCCCGGTTCGACCGGTTCCGCCGCGGCGCGCAGCGCCAGCGCCCGGTCGGTCCAGCCGGGTGCGGCCCGGCCCGCCGTGAGCTCGCCGGCGTATTCGAGAAGCTGGAGGGCGCTCCGTACGCGCGGTTCCAGCTCCTCGCGGAAGCCGCGCAGCAGATCGTGCGCGAGACCGGGCGAGTCCGGGCTGTCGCCCGGACCTTCGAGCGCGGCCCGGACGAGTGTGTGCCAGGTCCCGGCGGTCCGGTGGGCGTCCGAGCCGGTCTCCGCCAGCATCAACCGCGCCTCGCCGGGAGTCGGCGCGCCCTCGGCCCACACCAGCCGTACGGCGGTGCGCAGGACGAGCGGCTCGGCGAACGGCGAGACACCGCAGGCGCGCTGTACGGAGCGGAGGACCGCGAGGCGGTCGCCGTTCTCCGGCGCCGCGACAGCCGGGCCCGCCGAGCCCGCCACCTCCGCGCACATCCGCAGATGCGGTATGGCCTGAACTTCCGTGAGAGGAAGGTCGATACGGCCGAACAGCCGGGCGGCGGCGGACGGATCGTCCGCGGCGAGGGCGTCGAGTTCGCTGAGCAGTGTGGTGCGCAGATCGAAGTACTCCTCCAGCGCGGTCCGTACGACCGACGTGTACGCCGACACCGGATCCGCGATCAGCGCGCGCGAGAGCCGACGGGCCAGACCGGGCAGCAGATCCGCGCAGTCCACACCGAGGAGTTCGGCGACGCGCAGCAGCTCCGCCGCCCTGGAGGTGCCGGCCTGGGAGGCCGTGGAGGCTGGAGCGGTCGAGGTGGCCAGGTCAGGTCCTGCGCCGTCCGCGATGCCCGCGCGGAGTTCCGGGGCGAGCTGATCGGCGAGGCGCCGCTTGAGGTCCTCGGGCAGCGACACGATGTGCAGAGCGGGCAGTTCGAGCCCGGCGGCCGGATTACGGACGGCCTCCGTCAGGACGAGCGCCGCGAGCGGCGCGGTCGTACGGGCTGGAGCCCGGTCGCCGAGCACCGCGAACAGCCGTGCCAGCGCGGCCGTTTCGGCCGAACCACGGTCCGCGGTCGGCGCGGTCAGGGCCTCGGCGAGCTGCTCAAGACGCTGCGCGTCCAGCGCGTTCGCATGCTCGTACGCCCAAGTGGCCGCCGCCGTACGGCCGTTCGCGCCCGGGGCTATTCCCGTACACAGCGCGACAACGGCGAGCGGGCCCGGAGCGAAATAGGCGCCGGGCAGCGTCGCCGCCTCCGCGAACAGCTCGGGAGCCCTGCCCAGCCAGATCTGCGCGGCGGTCTCGGCCCAGGCGTCCACGGCGGAAGCGCCCGGTCCGGCCGATGTGCCCGGTCCGGCCGATGTGCCCGGTCCGGCGGAAGTGCCCGGTCCGGCGGAAGTGCCCGGTCCGGCCGCGCCCGTCGGCCGGGACGCCGTGCAGTCGATCACGCGGTAACGGTGGTCGAGCCCGGTCAGTTCCCGCGCGTCGTCCGGCAGCACACCGATGATCTGCTGTCCGGCCCGCTGAGGGCGCCGGGTATAGGTGGTGAAGGTCAGCCGGTGGGCGCTCGCGCCCGGCAGTACGGCGCAGGCCAGCGCGATCCACCGGGCCACATCGGCGCTGTTGCGCTCCACGAGGACCAGCCGCGGCGCGCTCTCCTCCTCGGCCAGCCCGCGCACGGCGGCGAAGAACCGGGCGAGCCACGGCGCGCGGGAGGCGGCGAACGACTCCAGCTCACGCCGGTCGAAGCCGCGCGACAAGGGCGGCCGGTCCAGCGGCGGGAGCGTCCCGCCGTCCGGCGTACCGGTCACCCACTGCGGTGAGTCCCAGGTGCTGATCGGCGGCGCTCCGGCGGAGAGCGCGGCGTCGGCGGGCAGCCGCACGGCATGGGCGTGGAAGGTTCCCCAGACACCGGTGAAGTCGGCTCCCGCGTATACCGCCCTGGCCAGCAGCCGGCTGCCGTCGGAGAGCACGCTGTGGCTCAACGACTGCGGAAACGAGGTGAGTTCGGCGGCGGTCGCCCGCAGTGGCGCGCCGGGCGGCGGCTCGTACCCGAGGAGCTGCTCGGCCTCCTTGAGGAGCGACTCGGGGACGCCGGGCGTGAGCGCCGTGAAGCGGAAGCCGGGTCCGCCGGGTACGGGCGATCCGTCCGCGCCCGGCACGGCGGAGGTGCAGTGGAGCTGCGCCAGGCTCATGCGCCGGCCCCTTTCGGTCCCGGCCTGTCCATATCGGCCCGTGCGGCCGGTACGGACAGCCGCGCGGCCGGGGCGCGGCCGGCACAGCAAGGGCGGATGACGGTCGTCATGTCAGCGAACCACCAGGTGAGCGGGGAAGCGTTCGTCGAGACGCGCGAAGGCGGCCCGGCGGCCGAGGAGAAGCCACGCGGGCGTACGGACCGGGCAGCAGCCCGCCCCGACCTCGCGCCCGACCGTACCGGCGCGACACCGCCCGGCACCACTCGGCCCCGGAACGTACGCGCTGTGTGCTCCGTCGTCGGACGGACTGCCGTGCTGTGTCCGGCGATCGAGGACGAACACTACGCGGGACACTACGCGGGCTGGAGCAGGTCCCAGAGGTTGCCGTAGAGATCCTCGAAGACCGCGACCGTGCCGTACGGCTCCTGGCGTGGCTCCCGTACGAAGCGGACTCCCGCGGCCAGCATGCGCGCGTGGTCGCGGGCGAAGTCCTCGGTGTAGAGGAAGAAGCCGACCCGGCCGCCCGTCTGCGCGCCGATGCTCGCCCGCTGGGCGCTGTCCTTGGCGCGGCCCAGCAGCAGACCGGTGCCAGAGCCGGTACCGGTGCCGTCGGAGCCGGGCGGCCGGACCACGACCCAGCGGGAGCCGTCGCCGCGGTCGGTGTCCTCGACCAGTTCGAAGCCGAGGGAGCCGGTGTAGAAGGCGATGGCCTTGTCGTAGTCGTCCACGACGACGGTGATGAGGGCGATGAAGGACATACGCGGGACGTTATACGTATGACTGATGGCCGGGCAAGATGGAAGAATGCGGCCATGGATGCGCAGCAGATCGCCGAGCTGACCGCCCGCGCCCGCCGGCTCGCGGACTCCGACGGGTCGGGTTCCGACGACGGGTCGGGTTCAGGCCGCCGCCGCGTTCGCCGCATCCTCGGTATCGCCGGGCCGCCCGGTGCGGGAAAGTCCACGCTCGCCGCCGCGCTGGTCGACCGGCTCGGCGGGCTCGCCGTACTCGTCCCCATGGACGGATTCCATCTCGCCCAGGCCGAGCTGAACCGTCTCGGACGGGCCGGCCGCAAGGGCGCGCCCGACACCTTCGACGCCACCGGCTACGCCGCCCTGCTCGCCCGGCTGCGCGCGCCCGAGCCCGGCACCGTCGTCTACGCGCCCGCCTTCGACCGCTCCCTGGAGGAACCGGTGGCGGGCAGCATCGCCGTCGGGCCCGGGACTCCGCTCGTCATCACCGAAGGCAACTATCTGCTGCACGACGCCGGTCCCTGGGCTCCGGTCCGTACGCTCCTGGACGAGGTGTGGTTCCTGGAGCTCGATCCGGTGATACGCGTCCGCAGGCTCGTGGACCGGCATGTCCGCCACGGCAAGGACCGGCCGTACGCGGAGCGCTGGGTCAGGGAGTCCGACGAGGCCAATGCCCGGCTCGTGGAGCGCGGCCGGGACCGCGCCGATCTCGTTGTCCCTCTGGCGGACTAGCATCGGAGGTACGACGATCACCGGCGGGCGGCGATCGCCCGAGCCCGGCCGGACATGAGCGGAGGCGATGGAGTGGGGCTGTTCCGACGAGGACCGAAGCGTGACAGTCGCGAGACGACACCGAGGGATCCCGCCTTCTCCTTCTTCTCGGCCGACGAGGCCGCGCGGTTCCGCGGCCAGGTCCGGGAGGCCTTCGCCGAGCGAGGGCTGGAGGTCACGCTCTACGCGGACATGGCGAAGGACAGCGCCGGACGCCAGTTCGGTCTGGGCAATCTCGCGGCGGTCTGCCACAACGACGACCGCGGTCCGCGTATCTGGGGCGTACTGATCCGTCGGCATGTCGGCATGGTGCTGCGCACCATGGACGCTCCTTCCGCACTGGACACCCTGGCTCCCGAGCAGATCCGCGCCCAGCTCTATCCACGGGTGATCAGCCAGGACGGTCTCGATCCGCAGACCTTCGGCTACGCGCGCTCCGTCGCGCCGGGGCTGTACGAAGTCCTCGCCCTCGATCTTCCCGAGAGCGTCATGATGCTCACCGACGAGGCGCTGGAGCCGCTCGGTGAGACACGGCAGCTGCGGGAGCGTGCGCTGCACAATCTCCGTGAACTGCCGGTCGAGGGCCGCGAGACCGTCAAGGACTCCGACGGGACCCGGTTCGAGGTGGTGCTCGGCGACTCCTTCTACACGGCGAGCCGGGTCCTGGCCCTGGAGACGGTCGTGGAGCAGCTCACGGGCCGGCCGATTCCGCCGGAGGGCGCGCTGGTCGCGATGCCGTTCCGCCATCAGCTCGCCTTCCATGTCATCCGCGACAGCACCATGATCCCGTCGCTGAACGCCATGGCCTCCTTCGCCGCCTCCGGGTACGAGGACACGCCGGGGGCCATCAGCCCGTATGTCTACTGGTGGCGGAGCGGCACGCTCACCCAGCTCAGCGACGAGGACGAGGACGGCGAAGGGCTGCGGATCGTGGTGGGCGAGGACTTCCAGGAGCTGCTGGAACGCCTGGTGGAACAGGACCCGCCGGACAGGCCGTAGGGACGGGCCGTAGGCCGCTCTGCCGTCAACCGCCTCAATTGCCTTCTGGCGACGTGCGCTTGGCTCATGGGATCGGCGGCGTCATGGGCGCGTCGGCCGCGGCGTCGGCGTAGCGGCGGGCCAGGCGCGCGAAGGCGTCCTTGAGCTCGGCCGGTCCTACGACCTCGATGTCGGCGTCGAATCTGCCGATGGCGGCGGCCAGTCCGGGCCATGACCATGAGCCCAGGACGAGCCGGCAGCGGTCAGGGCCGAGTTCCTCGACGACTCCGTCGTGGGTGTAGCGGGACACGGCGGAGGCGGGCAGGCCGAGGATCACCTCGCCGCGGCAGGGCCAGTCGTCGGAGCCGTCGGAGCCTCGGAACCTGCCGGCCACGAAGGAGGCCACGTTCCCTCCGGGCAGTTCGCGCGGGATGAAGCGCGGCCCTGTGGGAGTACGCGGAGTGATCCGATCGGCGCGGAAGGTGCGCCAGTCCTCGCGGTCGAGATCCCAGGCGACGAGATACCAGCGCCCGCCCCAGGTGACGAGGTGGTGCGGCTGCGCCCGGCGCGGTGGAGCCGCGGCGAGGCCGTCGCCGGTGGCTCCCGGTGGCGATGCGGAGGCGTAGTCGAAGCGCAGCACCTCGCGGGCGTGGACGGCGGCGCTGAGCGCCATGAGCACGCCGCTGCCGACCTGTGGGCCCGGCCGGCTCGCGGGCGGCTCGACGGCGG
>NZ_FMDK01000711.1 GCF_900091995.1 Streptomyces sp. MnatMP-M17 | reverse complement strand
GGAATCTCAATGATCGTGTCAAGCCGCTTGCGTGACCGGTGGGGCGGAGGTGAACAGCCTTCGGTCACGCAGCATCGCCCAGAGCACGTCGACCCGGCGACGGGCAAGCGACAGCAGGGCCTGCGTGTGCAGCAGCCCCTCGGCCCGTTTCTTGAGGTAGTAGTCCCTGGACGGCCCGGGCCGCATCATCGCGGTCTGCGCGGCCATGTAGAAGATGTAGCGCAGGCGCCGGTGGTATCGCTTGGGCCGGTGGTAGTTGCCGGTGCGGCGGCCGGAGTCCCGGGCGACCGGGGCCAGGCCGGCGTGCGAGGCGAGGCGGCCCGCGTCGCGGTAGCCGGACAGGTCGCCGACGATGGCGACGAACTCGGCACCGAGGATAGGCCCCATTCCGGGCATGGACTCGATGATCCCGGCGCGGTCGTCGGTGCGGAAGGTCTCGCGGATCTCCCGGTCGTTGTCCTTGATCCGCACGTCCAGGGCCAGGAGCTGGTGGGCGAGATCGCAGACCAGCTTCGCCGCACGCTTCTCGCCGGGCAGTGCGATCTGCTGGGACTGGGCAGCCTCGACGGCCTTGGCCGCCACGGCGTCGGCACCGCGGACCTTGCGGCGTTCCAGCCAGGTCGTCAGCCGCTTCACGCCGATCCGGCGCAGGGCTGCCGGGGTCTGGTACTCGGTCAGCATGACGACCGGGCCCTTGGCCGCGGAGTAGTCGAAGGCCCGCTCCAGTGCGGGGCAGATGCCGACCAGCAGGTCGCGCATCCGGTTGATGAGCCTCACTCGGTCGGCGATCAGGTCGGCCCGGTGGTTGGTCAGCACCTGGAGCGTGGAGACCAGCTCCGGCGGTGCGTCCAGTGGGGCGAAGCCCTTCGGACGCATGCGGGCCTGGTCGGCGATGACGCGGGCGTCCTTTGCGTCGGTCTTGCCCTCGCCCCTGTAGGCGCCGGACATGCGGTTGACCGTCCGGCCGGGCACGTAGACGACCTGCTGGCCGTTCGTGATCAGCAGCGCGACCAGCAGGGTGGAGGCCCGGCCGGAGATGTCCACCGCCCACCGCACCTCGTCAGCCCGCTCACGGGCGGTGTCGATGAGGGTGAGGATCTGAGCCTCGTCGTTGATCACCTTCGTCGAGAAGAGCGTCTCGCCGTCGGTGTCGATCGCGACCGCCCAGTGGTGTCCCTTGCCGGCGTCGATGCCGACCCATATCCGCCTGTCAGACGTGCTCAAGCCCGTCGCTCCGTCTCCCTCGTGACCAGCA
This sequence comes from Streptomyces sp. MnatMP-M17, assembly GCF_900091995.1. Taxonomy (GTDB): domain Bacteria; phylum Actinomycetota; class Actinomycetes; order Streptomycetales; family Streptomycetaceae; genus Streptomyces. The sequence continues at coordinate 173 of NZ_FMDK01000711.1, read as the reverse complement.
CTTCGTGGTCCGAAGAACACCCCGCCGACAGGTCCCTAACCAGCGATGACCGCAGTTCTCAATCAGTGGTCGGAGCGTCCCGGAGGACCGGGCGGCCATTCCTTCCGAGTCACAAACGACAACCCACCATCAGCCACACCCGGTCCTCCCGGACCGCCTCACATTCTTAGGGA
>NZ_FMDK01001262.1 GCF_900091995.1 Streptomyces sp. MnatMP-M17 | reverse complement strand
GCCCTGACCGGGTGCGGCGGCCCGGCCGCCGCAACCCCGACCGCCCATCCACCCCGCTTACGACCCGGAGGTCAGCGTGCCCGCTCACCGGCACCGGCGCCGCAGACGCGCACCCGCGCCGTCTTCGCTGCCGAGAGGACCGCCCTTGCCCGCCACGCCCGACCCGCGCTCCGTCGTCCACCAGATCCTCGCCGACTACCGCCAGATGGCCGCCCGCCACCACGCCGCGCTCAAGGATCACTGCGATATCGAGGGCGTGATGGACGGCGAATTCGACGCCTACGAGGAGACCCGCCGCGTCACGGCCCTGGAGGCCGACGAGAAGCTGGACACCTTCATCCAGCTCCTCACCGACGCCTTCGGACTGCCCGACGACCGGCCCGTGACCGTCCTGGGCGCCGACGGAGTCGAGTTCCAGGTCACGCCCAGCCGTCTCGACGAGACCGCGCGCACCGCGTTCACCGAAGGCCAGTGCCACGCGCTGGCCCGCGCCGTCGCCGAGAGCACCGGCTGGAAGACCGTGGTCCTGGCCGACCGCGAGTGCGCGGACGAGTACGACGCCTGCGGCATGGGCAACGCCGTCGCCGACGGCCTGTGCATCTGCCAGCTCTCGCACCTCGCGGCCGTCCGCCCGCACGACGGCTACCTCGTCGACGCCGACGGCGCCCACGACCCGCAGGACGTCCTCGGCGAGGGGCGCTTCGACATCGTCCCGATGAGCCCGGCCCTGTGGAAGCTGATCGACACCCACCCGACCTGGCGCGACGCGGACATGCCGGTGGCCCGCTCCATGGTCGGCCCCTTGCTGGACTCCCTCGGCGCCCTGCCGACCTGCACTCCCGTGAAGGTGGCCGCCTGATGAAGACCTGCCTGCGCACTCCGGCCCACGTCCTGCTCAACCCGCTCGCCCGGCTCCTGGTCACCCTCACCGACCACGTCACCCGCCGGTGCGACGTGCCCAACCCCGTCGCCGCCGTCCGCGTCACCCTGGTGCACCTCGCCGACCAGAACCTCTCCGGCGCCGACGCCTACATGGAGATCGCCGACCTCCTCTCCCGCCTCGGCTTCACCTGGCCCGCGGGCTGGTGCGACTCCTGCAGCACGGCCCTGACCGACGATGAGGCCGAGTCCGGCGGGCAGTGCGCCACCTGCGCTCCGGACGACGGCCCGCGCTGAGCTGCCTGCGGCCCGCGCCGCGCCCCGACCGGGCGC
>NZ_FMDK01000112.1 GCF_900091995.1 Streptomyces sp. MnatMP-M17 | reverse complement strand
GGCATTGGTAGTTGAAGGCGCGGTGCCCTTACGGGTCCGTTTCCTTCGTCCCCTTTCAATCCGTGCGTGCGGTTTTCCCGCACACGGCTTACCGATGATCTTCTTGACATGGTTACGCGGTCTTCGGGTAACGAATCGTGCCGCGCAGTTGATACAGGCCGTGCCCGTTGAACCATTCCTCGGTCCAACCCGTCTGCTGCCCTGCACGCAGGTTGCGTCCGCGTTTCTTGACCATCAGTCTGCGGAGTCGCCACACCACGTACTCATCAACAGTTCGGAACTTCTGGGCGGCGTTCCCGGTTCGGAAGTAGTTTCCCCAGCCGCGCAGGATTGGATTCAGATCCGCGATCACATCACGGATATCCGATCCCGACCGGCGGCGGTCGGTCCGTTCGCGGACCTTGTCCCGGAGTCTCTTCATCGCCGCTTTCGACGGCCAGCGGTGCAGATAGAAGCGGACTGTGCCGTACTTCTTCCACGACCTGCCTGAGAAGTGGACCCTGAAGTGGCAGCCAAGGAAGTCGAGTCCTTCCCGGCCCTCTCTGAGGTCAACTACTTTCGTCTTGTCCGGGTGCAGCCGCAGCCCCACCGATCCGAGGATTTCCCCGACCGCTTCCAGGGCAGCCCTGGCCTGGCGAGCGGAACGGCACAGGACGACTCCGTCGTCTGCGTACCGAACCAGCTCACCCACTCCTCGCTCCATCAGCTCGGAGTCCAGAACATGCAGGTAGATGTTGGCCAGCAAAGGCGAGATCACCCCACCCTGAGGAGTCCCGGCGACCGTCCGCCGGACCTCACCGTCCACCATCACACCCGCCTGCAACCACAGACGGACCAACTTGAGAACCCTGCGGTCCGACACCCGGCGACCCACCTCGACAAGCAACCGACCATGGTCGATCTCATCAAAGAAGCTCCGGATATCGAATTCGACAACAAAGTGAAACCCCTTGACAAAGCCAGCTCGAAGCCGCTCCATCGCCTGCGTCGCTGACCGTTTCGGGCGGAATCCGAATGAGCACGGAGAGAACCCCGCCTCGAACACCGGCTCCAAAACAATCTTCGCCGCCTGCTGGGCCACCCTGTCGCGAACCGCAGGAATACCCAGCGGTCTCACGCCACCTTGCGGTTTCGGGATATCCACACGCCTGGCCGGCGCGGGACGATACGTGCCTGCACGCAGAGAAGACTGGAGTTCGCCGAGCATCCGCCCGGCTCCGTACTCCTCCTCCACGAATACCAGAGTGACCCGATCCACCCCGGCACTTCCTCTGTTGGCCCGAACCCGTTCCCACGCCTCCCACAGCACATCACCTCTGTGGATACGGTCATACAGGGCATGGAAACGCCGTTCCGGCGACTGCTTTGCCGCAGCCCATAGTCCGCGTTGGAGTTTTCGCACTTTCGAAACGGACGCAAGTCCGTCGACTACAGCGGGAGTTGTCCCACCGGGGTTGTTGGACCGGGCGGTCCCGGTCATGCCCTCATGCTTACCTTCGCTACGGACGTGATCAAAGTGCGGGCCCTTCCCTCCCGGCGCGTTATGTTGCACGCCGATCAGCGGTACTACGCCCCGCTCGGACTCCCGCTGCCCTCCGGACGACTTCACCATCGGCTTATACGTCCGGTCTCTTGCCTGATGCCAGGCGTGGTCAGACGGGTCTCTCCTGTTCCGGCCCAGACTGTGCACACGTGCCGCCCCCTCTACCCCGGAAGAACCCTGGAGGCTGACCCCGGAACAGGGCCCCCAGGACATGGCCTTCGCCCCGACATGACGGGCTCGGCTTCTCCGCTGTAGCTGTGACGAGGCTGCAGGGTTCGCTTCACGCTACGGCCCGCGTGCTCGCTTCCTCCAAAGAGGCTCTTGACATCCCGCTCAGCCCGCCGCGTCTCCACGACGAACCGGGACCTGCTACCGGGCACTCCGGTGTCTACCCGGACGGGACTTCCACCCGCGAGCCTGGACCAGCTTTCAGGACGCACCATGGGCACAGC
>NZ_FMDK01000174.1 GCF_900091995.1 Streptomyces sp. MnatMP-M17 | reverse complement strand
CGGCCGAGGCGGCCCCGGCGGCCGGGGGCGGTGGGCAGCGCCGACTGCATGGTCTGGGGGAAGTTGCCGGTCTGGCCCTGACCGAGGCCGTCGCGCCGCTGGCTGTGCCGCGGTTCGGGTTCGGCCTGCACGCCCTGGACGCCGCGTTGGGGAGCTTGCCGAGTGGGATGCTGACGGTGGTGGCGGCCGAGCCGCATGCCGGCGGCTCGCTCCTGGCTGTGCACGCCGCCCGGCACACCGCCCTCACCCACCACCTCCCTGTCCTGTACGCGGCGTCGGGGCTGTCGCGGACGGACGTGGCGATGCGGGTGATCGCGGCCGAGGCCGGACTCGACTACCGGCGGCTGCGCACCGGCGCCCTCACCCCGGACGAGCAGCAGGCCGCGGCCGCAGTCCAGGCCCGGCTCACCGCGGCCGACCTGCACGTCGACGACGGCACCGGCCTGACCGCCGAGGCGATCGCCGAGACTGCCCCCTACGTTGAGGGCCTGGCCCTGGTCGTCGTCGACCGCTTCCAGCACGCGGCCGATCCGTTCATCCCGCTGTCCGGCCCCGCTCTGCCCGAGGCGGCCCGGGCGCTGGCGCACCTGGCCCGCACCCGGAACATGCCGGTGGTGGCCGTGCTCGACACCGCCGATGCCGACGCCCTGGCCGCGCTGGACGCCGCCCACCTCACCCTGACCCTGACCCGCACCGGCCTCGACGCCCAAGTCACGGTGGCCGAACGCGACTTCGGCGAGCTGACCACCGTGCCGCTGGGCGCCGATCTCGCGAGCGCCCGCTTCACCGACGCGCCCGCCCACCCTCAGGACCCGAAGACCGCGTGCACGTTCGGCGGAGGCAAGGCCGGGAAGGCCACCGCCGACCCGGCCGCCGAGGCCGCCCCGGACGTCGCCCTGCAGCCTGGTCCCGCGCCAGCCGTCCCGGCGGCCGAGGGGGAGGGGTTCGCGGCTGTGGAGGCCGAACTCCTCGACGCAGCACTGCCGTTCACTTCCGGCACCCGCCATGGCCTGTCCGCCCGCCTGGTCGGCGCGCTCGCCGCGCTGCGCGAGGCCTCCGCTGAGCCCGCCCGGGAGGGTGAACTGCCCGGGCTGCGCCAGGCTCTGGACGGCCTCGCTGCCCGCCGCCCTCCGGTGCCGGCCACACCGGAAGGCGAGCGCCTCGGTACCGCGCTGGCCGTGTTCACCGCCGCTCACCGCGATACCCCCACCAGCGCCACCGCCCCGGCACCGGAGGCTTCGGCGCCGCAGCCGGTCCCCGCCACCGGCACGCCGGAGGGAGGCCCCACCCCCGCTGCCGAGGCCTCCGGTGCCGCGCCCGTTACGGACGATCCGGCCCGGCGTGTGGTCGAGGGGGTGGTCATGGAGGCGCCGTCGGCGTCGTTCAGCGACGACACGCCTCCGCCCGAGGACACTCCCGGCACCGGCGGCCGGAACTACACCTACTTCCTCAACAAGATCACCGCGGCGGTCGAGCAGGCTCTGGACGAGGCGGGCGGTGACATCGAGGCCGCGGTCAAGATGCTGCAGAAGAAAGCCGTGCCGGACTCGATGGCCCTGTTCAAACTCACCCGGGTCGGCGCAAGCTACGTCCACACCGTTTATCCGCCCGCTTTGGATTTCCTCTCGAAGCCAGGACAGGGCGAGGCCGATGGAATCTGGGAAGGCCGCCATAAATGGCGTAACGCCCCCCTCTACGAGGCCGTCAAGAAGGGGGAGCGCCACCCTCTGGACGTGGTCGGCCTGGACACCAACGCGGCCTACCTGTCCGCCTTCAAGACGCACCTGCCCATCGGGGCACTCAAGCACGATCCCAGCGGGGGCTACGACCGCCGCCGCGCCGGGATCCACCGCGTCGACCACTTTGTATGGCCCCACGCCCACCTGCCCAACCCGATCGGCAACCGCAAGGAGCCCGGCCCCTACCTCCTGGACGAGGCCACCGTCCGCCTCCTGATCCGCTGCTCTGAACTCAAACTGAGCGAGGCGCCCCGGATCCTGGAATCGTGGACCTCCGGCGCATCCGAAGCCCTCCTGGAGAAATTCCGCCGTGTCCTGCAGCAGGCCCGCCAGACCGCGATCGAAAACGAGGACTCGGCCACCGAGGAATACGTCAAGGCCATGTACTCCCGTTTCACTTCCACGATCGGCGAATCAGGAAAGAACCGCGAACTCCGCCGACCCGAGTGGGTCCACACCATCCGCTCACAGGCTTTCGCAAGCCTCTGGCTGAAAGGATGGAAAGCCCATCAGGGGGGTCTTATCCTGGTCCAGGCATCCGGCGTCGACGAACTCCACGTCGCCGGAGGCGACTGGAAAACAGTCTGGGAAGAGGGCCGCAAGCCCACTCAGATGAAGGTGAAGCGCTTTTACACCCTCGGGGGGAATTAACCGGTGCCGTACGACGACAGCGGCTGGAAGAATTTCGGCACCTACGGTGCGAACCGCTCCCGCGAGAACGTCCGCGGCGGCGTCGCGCTCGGCCGCGCCCTGGAAGAGGCCCTGGAACGTCAGATCATCGAGGGCGGCATCAAGTCCCCCGTCACCTCCCCCCGCGGCCTGAAGGCGCGCCTGAAATACCTCAACAGCGACGCCGGCGTCGAGGCCATGCGGCAGGCCGGGATCACCGTCAAGTCCCGTGCCCTGAAGAACTGGTTCACCGGCACCCAGAAGCCCAGCCCGGCCAACCTCGAGCTCGTCGACACTGCGTACTGGACCCTGCGCACCCGGCGCATCCTGGACAACCTCGGCGCCTTCAAGCAGCACCTCAACAACCAGGGAAAGGGCACCGCGGTCGAGATCCACCCCGTCAACCAGTCCCTGGTCGACGAGCACGCCCGCCGCCCCAACCTCGAAGGCGAGCAGGCCATCCGCACCCTGCCCGCGGTGCGCTACATCTGGGACGAGTCGGTCGATGCTATGGAAGCCGGTGACGAGGGCAGGCTCGAGGAGATCTGGGACGACATCATCAGTGAGCTCGACTCCGACTGGGGCGCCTACACCTACGTCTCCTACGTCGGCCTCGGTGCCTGAAGGAGAGTGTCCCGACGTCACCGCGACCGTCGGGGCGAGGGCCCTGTCATGACCTTCGTCTGCCTTCTGGGGTTGTTCTCGCCGCTGTTGGTAGGTGCTGCGCCTTGCGTTTCCTCGCAGCAACCGGATGCCTTCCGGCGGGAGACCCTGCGCGCGTGGCGACGGGCATCGCCGCTGCGTGGGTGCCTCCGCGCAACAGCGGAGTCTGCTGTGGAGCAGAATCAACCGATCACAGTGTGACGAGGAAGGCCGCCCATGAGCCACAACGCGACGTTCCTGCAGGCGACTCAGGCAAGCCAAGGAGCTCTTACCCGCGGCTGGCTGGCGTTTCCCGCCCCGTCGGCCGATGCGCCTGTACCGGAGTCGGTTGCTCAGACGGATGTGGCGGTCCTGAACCTGGAGGATCGGCTTCGTGAGGTGCGACTGGCGGCCGCCCCTCATGTCACGGTGGCGGCCGAGGCCCTCCATGCGGCAGTCAGGGCTGCCGCCGATGCCCAATTCGAGCTGCACATGCAGAACTTCAGCAGCGTGGAGCGTCTGTGTGCTCTCGACGACGTAGCCTTCACCCGTCACACCGACGCCGTCAGGCAGGCACTGGAAGCCTTCGTCGCGGCAGCCTACCGAGAGGGAGTATCGGTGACGGCCACGGGTTCCGACCGGGCCAAGGCGGCGCGGGTAGCCGAAGCGGTACCGGCGGACGCTGCCTGGCTGGTCCAGCTTTCCCGGCGGATGCCGATGCGGCGCATCCCCGGCTTCGTCGCCGAGGGCGTCGACTCGGCCCTGGAAGCCTTGCAGCGCGATGTCATCGACTTCGTCGACCCGGAACTCGAAGCGGCACATCAGGGCTTCATGGAAGCTCTGGCCCGTCTCGTCGACGAGATCAACGGCATCTTCACCCCCGACCACGACGCCGCATACACCGAGGTCCCGCCGGAGTGGCGGCGCACCGACCCCGAACGGTACGCCCAAGCTCTGCGCGATCTCTCCCAGGTCCGCGATACCGTACTCGACGGCTACAAGGAGCTGATGAACGTCATGAGCCGAAGAGGCCACCTCCCCGCGCCGCAGGAACCCCAGCCAGGCCCTTCGGTCCGGGTCACCGCCGGCGACAACTCACCCGTCACGGTGAACGCCCCCTACGCCCACGCCTCCCACGGCGGCCACGCGAGCGCCGGCCAGCCGGCACCAGCAGACCAGATTGCCGTGGCCACACCCGCGCCGTGGTATCGCAGCGGCATCTTCTGGGGCGCCGTCAGCGCCGTGGGAACGGCAGCCAGCGCCATCGTCGCCTACCTTGCGCTGGGTAGATGACCGAGCCCACCCGCCAGGGGCCGCAGCCCGTGGAGCAGCTGGAGCAAGGCGTCCTCGACGACACCGTCCCGCTCGCTGGACTGCTGCGCCTCGCGCTCGTCATCGGCGGCCACGCGGCCTCCCAGCCCCTGAAGCAATGGGCACTCAGCGAACTCGAGGGCTACGGAGGCAAACCCGCCTCCAGCGTTCCGGACTACCGACGCCCGCGCGCGCCCATCCAGGCCGACTCACACTCGCTGACCTGGCAACGTCACGGTGAAACCATCAGCGCCCTGCACCTCCCCGACATCACACGGGGCACGATCAACGAAGAAGTGACCATCCCGTACGGCGTCGGCCAGCTCCAGAACCTGATCGAACGGACCCCGCCCGGCCAGGCAGTCCACCTCAGCCTTCCCGGCGCGGCCGAACTGCGCACGCTGATGAGCGCGATGCAAAAGTACCGCAGCCAAGCCATCGTCATCGACGACCTGTACTGGGCGGTCTCTCCCTCCGTCCTGCACGACATCCTCGACCAAGTCCGCACTCGCCTCACGCAGTTCGTCGCCGAACTGCGTTCCACGATGCCGGCCGGCTCCGGCACACCTACCCCTGAGCAGGTCCACAGGGCCGTTCAGAACATCAGCATCACGACCGGCGACAACTCGCCCGTCACGCTCACCGCTTCGCTCGCCCACGCCGACCAAGGCGCAACAGCCAGCGCCTCAGCCGGTGTACAACAGCGCTGGTGGCAGCGACGACGGCGCTAACTCCATCCCCGTCCACGACAAGGGCCACTCTGGTGACGGGCACCCACCATCCGTCCCCCGCACCCCCGAGGCCCCAGCGCTCCTCACGGGGCTGCGAACCTGTCTTGACCTGCTCAACCCCGGCGAGCGCTACGGCCTTCAGGTCGGCAATCACTTCTCCATGCTGTCCTTCAAGTCCGGTGTCCTCCCCGGCGAGGGCATCGAACGCGTCCGGGCATCGCAACCCGGGCATGAACCCAGACCACCCCCACACAACGCGGAAGCGCGCTGTAGAGCGTTCGCCGCCGACGCCTGGTAGATCAATGGCGGCTGGTGGGAGCAGCGCCAGGTCGTACGCGCGGACCCAGGAACGGCAGGGAGGAGGGCGAGCACCGCGGACTGCAGGCGGCTGCTGTGCGGCATGGATGTGAGAGGGACGGGAAGGTCGGGGAGTTCGGTGGCTATAGGGTCGTTGCATGAGCTTGCGCGACGCGGACTGTTCCTGGCTGCCCGACCACCAACTCCATGTGGTGGCGACGCTGGCTCACGTCGACCACACGATCGAGCGGTTGTTGCGGCTGACACACGATTACACCGAGCACGGGACGATCACGTTCGCCGAAGTGAGCAACGGTGACCGTGTGGACGTCGTGGTCCAGGAGGTCGCTCCGCTCCCGCAGGCGATCCCCCGGCTCGTGGCCGACGCCCTCACCCAGTTGCGGGCCGCGCTGGAACACACCCTGTACGCGGAGGTCGAGGCCGCTCTCGGACGCCCCCTGACGGAAGAGGAGGCGAAGAGTGTGGAGATGCCGGCCACGTGTGACGCCGCTGCCCTCGCCCAGTGGTTCGGCAACCGCAGGCGACGGCAGCTTCCGCCGATGAATGCCGGCACGCCGCTCGCGCAGCGCATCGAGCGGCTGCAGCCGTTCCAGCGCCGCACCCCCGACGAGCATCCGCTGCGGCTCCTCGCCGTCTACACCAACGTAGCCAAGCACCGCGCTCCCGCTGTCGCGGCGACCCGGCTCGGCGCCGTGCACCCCGACGATCCGCGCAGCGGCCTGACCGTCGCCCTTCCCCTCAAACACGGGCCCCAGCCGGGTGACGGACTGCCCTTGCTGGAGGGCGACGTCCTCGCCAGCGCCCCGCGCGGCGCCCGCATCCCCTTCTCCGTGTGGCCGACCGTGTCCCTGCAGCGACCCCACACTGGCGTGTGGGCCATCGTCGTCAACGAGCTGGAGCTTCTCGAGGAGTGGGTGCGCACCGTGGCTATCCCCGTTCTGGTCACCGGCCGTCACGAGGTGAGCCCGCTGCCGCCGCACCTCGACATCACCGTCGGACACCGGGACATGCGCGCCGCCTTGGCGACGGCGGGCCGCACCCCCGCAGTGGTCCGGAGCCGGGACAGGATCGCAGCCGCCACCGGCCGTGCCGGTCTCGTCGAGTTCCTTGCTTTCTTCCCGGAACGGCCCGAGGAGGAAACGGTCCGGGCATGGCTCGACTCGCTGGACGACCACGCAGGTCGTGGAACACGTCCTGCACCTGCGCACGGTAAGCGGCCGGCCACATGAACTGATCGAGGCGGGAGGCGAATTGGTCATAGAAGCCCGCAGGTACCAGGAACACATCGGGAAGCCGTCCCGCACGGGTGGGGCAGGCGCTTAGGAAGGACCCCGGGCTGCCCGTACGACTTCGGCACACGGATCCGGGGCGGGCCGCAAGGCCCGGTGCGGGCTGCGCGGCACACAGCCTTCCACGCTCGCGCACCCCGCCGCCCCGCCCCAGCGCACCGTATGCCTGTTATGCGGCTTCCTGGCCCCGCGGATGTTCCCCGTCCCGCCACGAAATTCGGCGCCCCGCCCGCCCCTGCCCACCGTGCTGGCGACGGTGCCGTCCGCGCGCACAGCGCCCTGGGCGGCTCACCGTTTGTTCCAGCCGACTTGCGGCCCAGGCCCCTTCAGAAAGACGGTGGTACCAGCACACCACCGACGGTCAAACCGCCGGTGTTCTCCTGACGGCCCTGGTCGCAAGCCCGAACCCGTTTCAGGACTCCCCGGCAGGCGCGTTGGCCCGCGCCCGCCGACCCGCCCAGCCGGCACCGCCCC
>NZ_FMDK01000003.1 GCF_900091995.1 Streptomyces sp. MnatMP-M17 | reverse complement strand
ACGCGCTGCTCGCGCGGCTCCACGACGGCATCGGCGGCCAGGGCGTCGAGATGACGGCGGACGGCGGCCTGGGTGAGCCCGAGGCGCCCCGCCAGCTCGGAGACCGTGGAGGGGCCGTGGTCCAGGATGGAGCGCGCGACCCGGTTGCGAGTGGAGTGCTCACCGGTCGCGAGTTCCTCCTGGGAAGCCTCGCCGACGTATTTCACAACGCCATTGTTGCGTAATTCCGGCGGCACTGACAACCACGGTCCGCAGCGGCCGACGGTGCGCTTTATCACTTAGGGTTACCTAACAAGCTGCCGTCCTGCCGTACGGGACAAGGGTTTCCGGCCCCCCCGAGGGCCCCTTTCGGCCCCGCGGGCCGGGGCTCGGCCGACACTGCATACACTTCCCGCCATGCGCAGCAGCTTCCCGGGTGGCTCCCTGTCCGACTGCGGTCCCGCCGCGGCCCCGGCCCCCGGAGAGCCCGTCGTCGAGATCCATGGCCTGGTCAAACGGTACGGCGCCAAGACCGCGGTGGACGGTCTCGATCTGGTGGTACGCGCCGGTACGGTCACCGCCGTGCTCGGTCCCAACGGCGCGGGCAAGACCACCACGGTCGAGATCTGCGAGGGCTACCGCCGGGCCGACGCCGGAACCGTACGCGTCCTCGGTCTCGATCCCGTCACCGAGGCGGCCCGGCTCCGCCCGCGCATCGGCGTGATGCTCCAGTCCGGCGGCGTGTACTCCGGCGCGCGCGCCGACGAGATGCTCCGCCATATGGCCCGGCTGCACGCCCGTCCGCTCGATGTGGACACGCTGACCGAACGGCTCGGCCTCGGCGACTGCGGCCGTACTCCCTACCGCCGGCTCTCCGGCGGCCAGCAGCAGCGGCTGGCGCTGGCCCTGGCCGTCGTCGGCCGCCCGGAGCTGGTCTTCCTGGACGAACCGACCGCCGGGCTCGATCCGCAGGCCCGCCGCTCCACCTGGGAGCTCGTCCGCGAACTGCGTGCCGACGGCGTCACCGCCGTACTGACCACGCACTTCATGGACGAGGCCGAGGAGCTGGCCGACGATGTCGTGATCATCGACGCGGGCCGGGTGATCGCCCAGGGCAGCCCGGAGGAGCTGTGCCGAGGCGGCGCCGAGAACACCCTGCGCTTCACCGGACGCCCGGGACTGGACCTCGGCTCGCTGCTGAAGGCGCTGCCCGACGGCACCGCCGCCGCCGAGCTGACCTCGGGCGCGTACCGGATCAGCGGCTCGGTCGATCCGCAGCTTCTCGCCACGGTGGCCTCCTGGTGCGCGCAGCACGGTGTGATGCCGGACGGGATCGCCGTCGAGCGGCACACGCTGGAGGACGTCTTCCTCGAACTGACCGGCAAGGAGCTGCGTTCATGACCGCCGATACGACGAGCGGCGCGAGCGCCTCCACGAGCGGCGCGACGAGCGGGGTGAGGGCCGGTGGCATCGCGGGTGCCGGTACGTACGCTCCGGCGCCCGGCGCCGCTCCCGTGCTCCGTATGATCGCCGCGCAGACGGCGTTCGAGACGAAACTGCTGCTGCGCAACGGTGAGCAGCTCCTGCTGACCGTGATCATCCCTTCGCTGCTGCTGGTGCTGTTCTCGACGGTCGACATCGTGGACACCGGCGCGGACGAGGCGGTGGACTTCCTCGCGCCCGGTGTGCTCGCCCTGGCCGTGATGTCCACGGCGTTCACCGGACAGGCCATCGCCACGGGCTTCGAGCGGCGGTACGGCGTGCTCAAGCGGCTCGCCGTGTCACCGCTGCCCAGATGGGCCCTGATGACCGCCAAGACGCTCTCCGTGCTGGTCACCGAGGTGCTCCAGATCGCGCTGCTGACGCTGATAGCCCTCGCGCTCGGATGGTCCCCGCACGGCAACCCGCTCGCCGTCGCGCTGCTGCTCGTGCTCGGTACGGCGGCCTTCTCCGGGCTCGGTCTGCTGATGGCGGGCACGCTCCGGGCGGAGGCGACACTGGCCGCGGCCAATCTGGTCTTCCTGCTGCTTCTGGTGGGCGGCGGAGTGATCGTGCCGCTGGACAAGTTCCCGGACGCGGCCCGGTCGGTGCTCGGGCTGCTTCCGATCTCGGCGCTCTCCGACGGACTGCGGGACGTCCTCCAGCAGGGCGCGGCGGTGCCCTGGGGCGATCTCGGTCTGCTGGCCGGCTGGGCGGCGCTCGGCCTCGGCGCGGCGGCGGTCTTCTTCCGCTGGGAGTGACCCGTACGGGCGGGCCGTACAAGCCTCCCGCGCGGTACGGACACGGCGTACGCAGCCCCCGAGAGCACCCCGAAACCGGCGTACGGACGGCGCACGGACCCCTCGTGAAAACCTGCACAAGCTCCCGCCTACGATGGTTTCCGTGCTGACCCCCCTCGCCCATATCGCCCAGCGCTGGACACCCTCACCCCGGACGGTCCAGCGCGCCGCGCTCACCGCCGTTGTGATGAGCGTGGTGATCGTCGTCACCGGCGGCGCGGTCCGGCTGACCGGCTCCGGCCTCGGCTGCGACACCTGGCCCAAGTGCACGGACGACAGTCTGTTCGCCACGCCCGAGCAGGGCATCCACGGTGCGATCGAGTTCGGCAACCGGATGCTGACGTACGTCCTGTGCGCGGCGGTCGGCTGGGCGATCGTCGCGGTGCGCTCGGCGAAGCCCCGGCGGCACGGACTGACGCGGCTCGCCTGGTCCCAGTTCTGGATCGTCATGGGCAACGCCGTGCTCGGCGGCGTCACGGTGTGGATGGGCCTCAACCCCTGGACCGTGGCGGGCCACTTCCTGCTCGCCACCGCCCTGCTCACCGTCACCACCCTCACCTGGCTGCGCACCCGCGAGGGCGACGGCACGGTCCGGCCGCGTGTCCCTCGTCCCGTACGCACGCTGTCCTGGGCCCTGACCGGCGCGGCGGTGGTACTGATCGCGGCGGGTACGACGGTGACCGGCTCGGGCCGGCACGCGGGCGACAGCAGCGATGTGCCGCGTATGCCCTTCGACTGGGTCGACGCCGCGCATGTGCACGCGATCTTCGCCTGGCTCGTCTGCGCGCTGGCCGTGGCGATGTGGCTGGTGCTCCGGGTCGTGGACGCGCCCGCCGACACCCGGGCGCGCGCCCGCGAACTGCTGCTGGTCCTGCTCGCCCAGGGCGCCATCGGCTATGTGCAGTTCTTCACCGACACCCCGGAAGTCCTGGTCGGCGCCCATATGCTCGGCTCCTGCCTGGTCTGGATCGCCGTACTGCGACTGGCGATGAGCCTGCGCGAACGCCCGCACACAACGGCGGAGATCCCGGCGCAGCCGGATCCGGCGTTGTCCACGGTCGCGGGCTGAAAGGCAGGGCCGGCCTTCTCCATGGTCCGCGCCGGTGCCGGCACCGGCGGGGACCGCTGACTTGCCTACGAGGAAAGTCAAAGGTACTTTCCTTGTAGGCAAGTAAAGCGGGGACGGGAGGGCAAGGGGCATGAGCACGCCGGTGGATGCCGAACAGGCATGGAGAGACCTACAGCGCATCCGAGTGCCGCAGGAGCGGGTGTACGACGAGGTCGAGCGGTCCGCTGCGGGCGGCTGGGGCACCACCTGGGGCACGGCCGCGCTGATGTGGCTCTTCCTGGCCGGTCTTGGCCTGGACCTGCCCGGGTGGGGCGTGGGACTGGTCCTCGCCGCGTACGTCGCGCTGCTGAGCGTGCTGGTCGTGCTCCACAACCGCCGGAGCCGGGTGCGCCTGCACCACACCCGGTACTCCCGGCGGATGCTCGGCACCTTTGCCGCGGGAGCGGTGGTGACCGGCGGGACGACCCTGCTGTCCGGCCGTCTGGTCGATTCGCTGGAGCCGATGTCCGGCAGTCTGATCCAGGCCACGGTCTCGGCGACGGTGTTCGTGCTGTTCGTCGGGCCGACGAGCCGCTGGGCGGCCGGGTCGGTGCGGGACCGCGGCACACAGGCCGCAGGCGCGGGGGCGGACCGATGAGCATTCCCGCCGGCTTCGACGAGCTGATCCATCCCGCCACCCGGCTGTCGGTGGTCGCGCTGCTCGCCGCCACCGAATGGGCGGACTTCGCGTTCGTCCGAGACAGCCTCTCGCTCAGCGACTCCGCGCTCTCCAAACAGCTGCACACCCTGGAGGAAGCCGGGTATCTAGAGCTCCACAAGGACGGCGGCGGCCGTAAGCGGCGCACCAGGGTACGGCTGACGGACCGTGGCCGTACCGCCTTCGAGGGGCACGTCGCGGCGCTCCGGGCGATCGTCGAGGGCGCCGGTCCTCCGGCGGCGACCGAAACATCACCACAGCGACATCACTCGGGGGCAGGTCGATGACGCCGAAGCACACACACGGCCGGCCCGTCGTCCACGCGCGCGACGTGACGATGTCGTACGGCGACATCGATGTCCTCCACGGCGTCGACCTGGACATCCACCGCGGCGAGGTCTTCGCGCTGCTCGGACCCAACGGCGCCGGGAAGACCACCACCGTCGAAATCCTGGAGGGCTTCCGGCGGCGTTCCGCCGGTGAGGTGAGCGTCCTCGGTACGGACCCGGAGCGGGGCGACGACGCGTGGCGCGGCCGGATCGGACTGGTCCTGCAGTCCTGGCGCGACCACCGCCGCTGGCGGGTCGCCGAACTGCTGACGCACTTCGCCATGTACTACCCCGACCCGCGCGACCCGGCCGGACTGCTGGCCCTGGTCGGCCTCACCGACCAGGCCGGCCGACAGGTGGACCGGCTGTCCGGCGGGCAGCGTCGGCGGCTGGACGTCGCGCTCGGCATCGTCGGCCGTCCCGAACTCCTCTTCCTGGACGAGCCGACCACCGGCTTCGACCCGGAAGCGCGGCACGAGTTCCATGTCCTGGTCGAACGGCTGGCCCGCGACGAGGGCGTCACCGTCCTGCTCACCACCCATGACCTGGCGGAGGCCGAGCGGCTCGCCGACCGGATCGCCATGCTGGTCGGCGGCCGGATCCGGGCCTGCGGCACGCCCGCGGAACTGGCCCGGCGGGCCGCCGCCCGGGCCGAGGTCCGCTGGACGGCCGACGACGGGACGTCCCGCCGCGAACGCACCGAGGACCCCTCACGGCTGGTCTGGGAACTCCACCGGCACGCGGACGGCCCGATCGCGGGCCTGGAGGTCCGCCGCCCGACGCTGGAGGACACATACCTGCACATGGTGCACCGGGAGGCCGACGGCACGGACGGCGACGCGGACGAGGAGGCACAGGCCGCATGAGGAACACGCCCAGGAGAAAGCCCACGTCCAACAGTTGGCGTGCCGGTCTTCAGCGCGGCGGTATCGAGCTGCGGCACCTCCTGCGCAACGGCAAGGAGATGTCCGGCCATCTGACCAACGTGGTTGTCGCGCTGCTCGTCGCCGCCTACGTCAGTGACGATGTGCCCGGCACACGAACGCCGATGGCCCATCTGGTGCTGGCGGGCTTCGCCGCCTACCTGCTGTTCCAGATCGGACTGATCAATCTCCCGCAGATGCTCGTGACCGAGCGGGAGGAGGGCACCCTGCTGCGGCTGCGCGCCACGCCCGGCGGGATACCGGCCTACCTCGTCGCCAAGTGCCTGCTGGTGGTCGTCGTGGCGGTCGGCACCCTGGCCCTGCTCCTGGCTGCCGCGGCGCTGCTGGTGGACGGGCCACTGCCGCACGGTCCTGCCGACTGGCTGACGCTGCTATGGGTCACCGCGCTCGGGCTGCTCGCCGTCGTACCGCTGGGCGCGGCCATAGGAGCGGTACTGCCCAATCCCCGCGAGGCGCTGGCGTTGATCATGCTGCCGACGATGGGGCTCCTGTTCACCTCCGGAACGGTGTTCCCGATCACCTCGCTGCCCGTGCCGGTCCAGCAGGTGGCCGCGGTCTTCCCGCTCAAGTGGATGGCACAGGGCCTGCGTTCGGCGCTGCTCCCCGACACGGCACGGACCGCCGAGGCGGCCGGCTCCTGGGAACTGCCCATGGTCGCGCTGGTCCTGACCGCCTGGGCGGTCCTCGGGTTCCTCCTCGCGGTGCCCCTCCTGCGCCGTGCCGCCCGCCGCGAGTCCGGCTCCCGCCTGTCCGCGCGGCACCGCAAGGCGGCACAGAGCGGCGCGCTGCCCGCGTAGGCGGCCTCGTGACCGCCGGGTGACGGCACGGGGCCAGAGGCTGTCCTGGTGGTCCTGCTCGGGGGCGATGCCTACGGCGTGCCGGGAAGCCGGACCGTGACGAGGAGACCACCGGCGGGGCGGGGGACGAGGTCGAGGGTCCCGTCGTGGGCGCGGACGATGCTGTGCACGATGGCCAGGCCGAGGCCGACGCCGGCATGCTCGTCGGTGCGTACGCGTTCCGTTCCGCGCTGGAAGGGTTCGGTGAGGGTCGGCACCAGTTCCGGTGGGAGCCGACGGCCCGTGTTCTCGGTCCGCAGCACGCTCGTGTCGCCGTGCGCCTCGGTGTGGACCGTCACGGTGCCGCCGGCGGGGAGGTTGTGGACGACGGCGTTCTGGACGAGGTTCATCACCATCCGCAGCAGGAGCTCCGCGGAGCCGCTGGTCCGGGCCGCCGCGCCGGTGACGTCGAGCGTGATCCGACGCTGTTCGGCGAGGGGAAGCAGCGTTTCGGCGGCTTCTTCGGCGAGGAGGGAGAGGTCGACGCTCTCGCGGGTGAAGTTTCGGCGGTCGCCGCGGCTGAGCAGCAGGAGGGCCTCGGTGAGGTCGATCGCCCGCGCATTGACAGCGTGCAGGCGTTCGACGAGTTCGCCCCGGTCCCGCGAGGGGTCCTTGCGGGCGACGTCGAGGAGCGTGCGCGAGATCGCCAGCGGGGTGCGCAGTTCGTGGGACGCGTTCGCGGCGAACCTCCGCTGCTCGGCGACATGGGACTCAAGTTGTTCGAGCATCGAGTCGAACGCGTCGGAGAGTTCACGGAATTCGTCCTGGCGGCCCTTCACTCGGATCCGGTGGGACAGCGACCCGTTCCCGGCTATCCGTGCCGCTTCCGTGATCTGTGTGAGTGGTGCGAGCATCCGGCCGGCGAGGATCCATCCCCCCAGGAGGCCGAACACGAGCAGGAAGACCATCGCCACGGCCGCGGCGGGAGCGAAGGTGTGCACAAGGAGGTAGCGGTTGGGCGAGATCCCGAGAAGGCCCTTGGGGTTGTCGGGTACGTAGCGCAGCAGGAACATCCACACCACGGCCAGCAGGAGAGAGCCGGCGACGGCGAGGAATCCGGCATAGCTGAGCGTGAGTTTCAGCCGGGCGCTGAGCCCTGGGCGTCGCCTAGGCACGCGTAATGCCTGGGCCGGTGGTGTTCCTGCCGGGGGCGATGGTGTCCATACCGGTGTCGATCCGGTAGCCGACACCGGGCACCGTGGCGATGATCCATGGTTCGCCGAGCCGTTTGCGCAGTGCGGAGACGGTGATGCGCACGGCGTTGGTGAGGGGGTCGGCGTTCTCGTCCCAGGCCCGTTCCAGCAGCTCTTCGGCGCTGACGACCCCGCCCTCGGCGGCGACGAGGACTTCCAGCACGGCGAACTGCTTGCGGGTGAGCGCGACATAGCGGCCGTCGCGGAAGACCTCCCGGCGGAAGGGATCGAGCCGCAGGCCCGCGATCTCGCGGACCGGGGGCCGGGCGTACGCGCGTCTGCGGTCGAGCGCCCTCAGCCGCAGGACGAGCTCCCGCAGCTCGAACGGTTTGGTGAGATAGTCGTCGGCGCCGAGCCCGAACCCGGAAGCCTTGTCGTCGATCCGGTCGGCAGCGGTGAGCATGAGGATCGGGATGCCGCTGCCGGAGGCGACGATGCGCCGGGCGACCTCGTCGCCGGAGGGGCCGGGGATGTCGCGGTCGAGGACCGCGAGGTCGTAGGAGTTGACGCCGAGCAGTTCCAGGGCGGAGTCGCCGTCGCCGGCGATGTCGGCGGCGATCGCCTCCAGCCGCAGACCGTCACGGACGGCTTCGGCCAGGTAGGGCTCGTCCTCCACGATCAGTACGCGCATGTCCGAAGCGTAAGCGGCACAACATATCGCCGACGTATGCAAAGTCGTGTGCGCGGACGTGTGCAAAGACGGGTGCACACCGGACACGCGGCTCAGCCCGCCGGTGCCGGCGCGGGGCGAGGCCGGCCCGACGGCGCTTGCGCCGTAGTGCGCCACCAGCGGCGCGACGCCAGCGCGGCCAGTACGGCGCCGGCGGCGTTGACCAGTACGTCGTCCACGGAGGACACCCGGTCCAGCCGCAGCACGTACTGCGCGGTTTCGACCAGGACCGAGCAGCCCGCCCCGAGCGCCAGGATCCGCGGCACGGACGCCAGCGCCGCGAACCGGATCGGGGCAAAGAAACCCAGCGCCGCGAAGACCAGCAGGTTGCCGACGATCCCGAGCGGCCCCATCGTGACCAGGTCCCGCAGCGGTACCAGGCTCACCCGGGCGGGGACGGTGCCGGCCCCGCCGCCCGGCATCATCGTCAGCCACAGGAACGGCACCGTCCCGTGAACCATGCCCACCTCGGCCAGCGGCATCCGCCACGCCGATGTGACACCGTCGGCACGCCGACGGCGCGCCAGAGCCCACACCACCAGCGCGGCCAACGGCAGCGCGGCCAACGTCATGAGCACCACACCGTTGAACGTGTCGAAGCAGCCGTGCCACCGCCCGGCCATGCACATCGGAGCGGACATCATGAGCGGCCGCCGCATGACGAACAGGGCGCTCGCCATGCCGAGGACCGCCAGGCCGAGGAGCACGATCCCGCGCGTGCGGCGGGGCGGTGCTGACAGGGATGCGTTGTGGTTCATGGCGCCCATTGGAGACGGAGGGCAGTTGCGGTGGCGTATGCGATTTTCGATACGCCCGCGATACACGGAAGCCCTGGCGTCAAGGAATGCGTCAGGCCGGCGGGGTGGTTGTGGCCGCTGCTTCGGTGAGGGTGGGGGCCAGGTTTTCGGTGCGGATGCGTTGGTCCACGTAGAGCAGGTTCAGTACGAGCTGAGGGAAGGTCGTCACGACGATCTGGCTGATGAGTTGGCCGACCATGGACAGTGCCAGATAGCTGACGAGGGCGACGAGGACCGGTCCTGCGGCGAGGTCGTCGCTGTTGTTGCCCGTGCTGAGCACGCCGGGGAACAGGCCGAGTGTGTTGACGAGTTGCTGGAAGACCACTCCGGCGAAGGCGGCCATCACGAAGGCCAGCAGAGAGATACCGAAGATCCGCCACCAGGCGCCGCGCACCAGATGTGCCGAGCGGGTCATGGCCGTTATCGGGCCACGGGATTCGATCACGGCGACGGCGGGTGCCAGGCTGAAGCGGACCCAGAGCCAGATCGCCGCGGGCGCGAGCGCGAGTGCGCCCAGCAAGCCTCCCGGGATCAGCCAGGCGGCCCGGCTCGATTCGTCCAGTGTGGCGAGTGAGAACAGCGAGGTGGTGACCGCCGCCGTGAACAGTCCCAGCGGTACGAGGGCGATCAGCCAGCTCAGGACCGCCGCGCCCAGCACCGCGGGCGCGCGCACCGAGGCGCGCCGCCAAATCTCGCGCAGAGTGGTCCGCCGGCCGAGGACCGCGTTCTGGACTATCGCCGGACAGGCCGCCTGGACCAGCGTGTTGGCGGCCAGCAGCGCCAGTATCCCGAGGGCCCAGACACAGCCGAAGGCGATCAGCAGCGGCCGGATGTCGTTCCAGGACGGTTCGGCGTCATAGGCCACGTCGACAGCCCGGTGCAGATGGTCGCCGACCGCGCCGTACGCGACCGCCAGCGCGGCTCCGACCGTGAGGGCGGCGGCACCGTACACCAGGGCGGCCAGCCCGAAGAGCGGCTTCCAGTAGCGGCCCATGGTGGCGAAGGCGCCGCCCAGTATGTCACCGAGACCGAGTGGCGCGAGCGGGATCACTCCGGGCTTGGGAGGCGCGGGAGGCGGTGTCCAGCCGCCCCAGCCGTACGGTCCGTTCCCGTACGGATCTTGCGGCCCGCCGCCGTACGGTCCGTTCCCGTACGGGCCCTGCGGACCGTTTCCGTGTGGACCGTTTCCGTCCCACCCCATGCCCTGCGTCACGACCAAACCCCCCGTTCGTCCTCGTCCCAGCGGACGGCACACCGTATCCGCCGCGCATGGAGATTGGCCAGGCAGTTTACGTACGCACGTACGTATCGATGCGTACACTCGTACGCATGGAATATGGACTGCTGGCCGCGGCGATAGCGGCGGAGGTGGCCGGTACGACGGCTATGAAGTACAGCGAGGGCTTCACGCGGCTCTGGCCCTCACTGATCACCGTGGCCGGGTATCTGCTCGCCTTCACGCTGCTCGCGCAGACGCTCAAGACCCTGTCCGTGGGCACCGCCTACGCGATCTGGTCCGGCGCGGGCACGGCGGCCATCGCCGTCATCGGCATGGTCTTCATGAACGAGTCCGTGAACGCGGCCAGACTGGCGGGTATCGCCCTCGTGATCGTGGGCGTCCTCGTGCTCAATCTGGGAGGAGCCCACGGATGACCCGGCGTTACGATCCCGAACGGCGCCAGCGCATCATCGACGCGGCGATCCGGGTGGTCGGGCGCGCCGGTATCGCCGGGCTCAGCCATCGCACCGTCGCCGCCGAGGCCGATGTGCCGCTCGGCTCCACCACGTATCACTTCGCCTCCCTCGACGAACTCCTCATCGCCGCGCTGCGCCAGGCCAACGAGAGCTTCGCCGCCGCCATCCGGGAGAGCGGCGCCCTCGCGGATCCGGAGTGCGATGTCGCCGCTGAGCTGGCGCGCTTCACCGGCGAGTGGCTCGCCGGGGAGCGCACGGGAGTGGAGCTGGAGTACGAGCTGTATCTCGCGGCGCTGCGGCGGCCCGCGCTGCGCCCGGTCGCGGCGGAGTGGTGCGTCGCGGTCGCCGAGGTGCTGTCCCGGCGGATCGATCCCGTCACCGCGCGGGCGCTGGTCGCGCTGCTGGACGGGATCTGTCTCCAGGTGCTGCTCACGGACGCGGTGTACGACGAGGAGTACGCGCGCGAGATGATGGCGCGGCTGATCCCATGACGCGTCTGATCCCATGAGCAGGGCTTTCACCTGGCGTCGGCGGTTGTCCCGGCGACGGCCGACGGTAGGTTGATCCAATGAGCCATCCCTCCCAGGGGCCCGAGATCACCTACGCGGAGTGCCGGCAGTGCGGAACTCTGATCGCCGGGCTCGACGGCCGTTACAGCTGCGGTGTCTGCGGCTGGGTCAACCATCA
>NZ_FMDK01000620.1 GCF_900091995.1 Streptomyces sp. MnatMP-M17 | reverse complement strand
GAAGCGCACCGCTGTCGTGCCGGCCAGATTGGCGCCGTAGATGTCCACCGTCGTCCCGCCGGAGGCCGGCCCCTGGGTGGGGGTGAGGGACAGGCCGGTGGTGTAGGTGTAGGCGGTCGTCGCACTGCCGCTGGTGTTGGTGACGGTGACGGTCACCGGGCCCAGCGCGTGGGCGGGCGCGGTCGCGGTGATCTGGGTGTCGGAGTTGACGGTGAACGTCCCGGTGGGGGTGCCGCCGAAGGTCACCGAGGTGACTGTCGGGGTGTTGAAATTGGTGCCGGCGATCGCCACCGTGTTGCCGCCCGCAACCGTTCCCGACGAGGGGCTGATGCCAGAGATCGTGGGTGTCGCCATCGTGTGCTCCTTGTCCTGTTCCGTCACGCCGCCCGGGGGATGATGTTTGCGTTGACGATCCTTCTGGTTGCGTACCGGCCGGTGGTCCGCCCCGTCGCCGCATCCGGCACCGCGCTTCGTGGCGGCGCCGAACCGGCCGAGCGGCCCCTACGACGAGCCCGGTCCGGCGCCCTGCGAGGCGCCGCGTCGAAGGCCGCTTCCCGGCGGCCGGCTGTTGCGGCACCAGGGCCTTTCCTTTCTGATCAGACCTGACCCGAACGAAAGATCTAACCGGGCGGGGTCTGGTAGGTGAACGCGCCGCTGGCGGTGGCGGAACCGCCGGGGGAGGCCACGTCGACATCGACCACGCCCGCGGTGTGTGTCGCGGTGGTCACGACGAGCTGGGTGTCGCTGGCCGCTTCGAAACTGGTGGGGCCGCCGCCGAAGGTGACCTGTGTGGTGCTGCCCAGCCCGGTGCCGGTGATGGTGATGACGTCGCCGCCGACGGTAGACCCGGTGGCGGGCAGGACACTGGTGATGGTGGGCACGGCGGTGTAGGTGAAGGTCAGCCCGTCGGTGCTGCCGCCGGGTGTGGTGACGACGATCGGTACCGGGCCGATCGTGGTGGCCGTGGGGGTGGTGGCGGTGAGCGAGGCGGCGGTGTTGGCGGTGATGGTGCCCGCGGTGCCGCCGAACGTCACCGCGGTGGCGCCGGTGAGGTTCGTGCCCGTGATCGTCACCGCCGTTCCCCCGGCCAGCGGCCCGGCGGTCGGGTTGGCGCTCGCCTTCGCGGGCGGGTTGAGGTAGTAGAAGTTCGCCGGACCGCTGGTGCCCCCCGCTGTGGTGAGGGTGACGCCGGTTGCTCCGGCTCCGGCGGGGCTGACGGCTTGCACGC
>NZ_FMDK01000050.1 GCF_900091995.1 Streptomyces sp. MnatMP-M17 | reverse complement strand
GCGGTCGCGGCGGCCCGTGCGGCCCTGGCCGAGCCCCGCTTCGGCCCGGTGGCCGAGTGGTCCGCGATAGGCCCGTACCGTCTGCTCACCGCGCTTCCCACCGCGCCCGATCCCGCGATCCGCCCTCTGCTGGCCCCGGCCCACGCCGAACTCGCCCACACAGCCGAGGTGTTCCTCGACCACGCGGGCCAGGCGGGCCGTACCGCCTCCGCCCTCGGCATCCACCGCCAGACGCTCTACTACCGCCTGTCCCGCATCGAACAGCTCACCGGCCTCGACCTGGACTCCGGCGAGGACCGCCTGCTCCTCCACATGGCCCTGAAGGCGGCCCGGCTCTGATCCCGTGATGGGCAGAGGAGACACACGAAGGGCCCGGCAACCATGCCGGGCCCTTCGACGTTCACCCGGGCCTGCGGCCCGCACGGCTCAGTCCGTCAGGTTCACCGAGCGCGCCGACGTCGCGCCGATCTCTTCCGCGATCTCCGTGAGCACGGACTGCGGCACGGTGTCGTCGACGGTGAGCACGACCAGCGCCTCGCCGCCCTCCTCCACCCGGGAGACCTGCATCCCCGCGATGTTCTGCCCGGCCTCGCCGAGGATCCGGCCGACCGTACCGACCACGCCGGGACGGTCCTCGTAGCGCAGGACGACCATATGATCGGCCAGCGCCAGATCGATGTCGTAGTCGCCGATCGCGACGATCTTCTGGAGGTGCTTGGGGCCCGCCAGCGTGCCGGAGACCGAGACCTCCTCGCCGTCGGAGAGCGTGCCGCGCACCGTCACCACATTGCGGTGGTTCGGCGACTCGCTCGACGTCGTGAGCCGGACCTCGACACCGCGCTCCTGCGCGAACAGCGGAGCGTTCACATACGAGACCGTCTCGGCGACGACATCCTCGAACACGCCCTTGAGTGCGGAGAGTTCGAGCACCTTCACATCGTGCTGGGTGATCTCGCCGTACACCTCGACATCGAGACGGACCGCGACCTCGCCCGCCAGCGCGGTGAAGATACGGCCGAGCTTCTCGGCGAGCGGCAGCCCCGGCCGTACGTCCTCGGCGATGACTCCGCCCTGGACATTGACCGCGTCCGGCACGAGCTCACCGGCGAGCGCGAGCCGTACGGACCTGGCGACCGCGATGCCCGCCTTCTCCTGCGCCTCGTCGGTGGACGCGCCGAGGTGCGGCGTGCAGACGACCTGGTCGAACTGGAACAGCGGCGAGTCCGTGCAGGGCTCCTTCGCGTACACGTCCAGACCGGCGCCGGCGACCCGGCCTTCCTTGAGCGCGGAGGCGAGCGCCTCCTCGTCCACGATCCCGCCGCGCGCGGCGTTGACGATCCGTACCGTCGGCTTCACCTTGTGCAGCGCCTCGTCACCGATCAGCCCCAGCGTCTCGGGCGTCTTCGGCAGATGCACGGTGATGAAGTCCGACACCTCAAGCAGCTCGTCCAGCGTCAGGAGCTTGACGCCCATCTGGGCGGCGCGGGCCGGCTGTACATACGGGTCGTACGCGACGATCTTCATCCCGAAGGCGGACATGCGCTGGGCGACCAGCACACCGATCCGGCCCAGGCCCACCACACCGAGCGTCTTCTCGCTCAGCTCCACGCCCGTGTACTTGGAGCGCTTCCACTCGCCGTTCTTGAGGGCCGCGTTCGCCTGTGGGATATTGCGCGCGGTGGCGACGAGCAGTCCGCAGGCCAGCTCGGCGGCGGTGACGATGTTGGAGGTCGGCGCGTTGACGACCATCACGCCGGCCTTGGTGGCGGCGGAGACATCGACATTGTCGAGACCGACACCGGCGCGGGCGACCACCCGGAGCTTCCGGGCCGCGGCGACCGCCTCCGCGTCGACCTTGGTCGCGGAACGGACGAGAATGGCGTCCACATCGGCGATGGCGGGCAGCAGCTCCGCGCGGTCGGCGCCGTTGCAGTGCCGGATCTCGAAGTCCGGACCGAGCGCGTCGACAGTGGCGGGCGAAAGCTCTTCGGCGATGAGTACGACAGGTTTCGAGCTCACGTGAGTCCTCACAAGTCCCATTGCGGACGGCCGTCCCGACGGCCGCAGGCGGTGGAGGGGTCCTAGGGCGTGCCCGGTCGGACAGGACAAGAACCTAGCCGCGTGGAAGACGCACAACGCTGTGGGCCTGACGCGTATGTGTTGAGCAGTGTAGTGCTGTCACGGGGCGTGTGATCCGCCCGAGCGACAGGATCACTCATACGCGCGACCCGGCGTCCACACGCATCCTGCGTCCGTCCACGCACGGTCCGGCGTCGTGGTCCCGGGTCATGGTCCGGTGGGGACGGCCCCGGCCCGGACGGACCGGGGCCGTCCCCGCGCGGTGTCACGCGTCGTCGTTGTCGACCCAGCTCATGAGCTTGCGCAGCTCGGCGCCGGTGGTCGCCAGCAGGCTGTCGCTGTCGGCCTTCTTGTACTCGTTGTACCTCTTCAGACCGCCGTGGTACTCGTCCATCCAGTTCTTGGCGAACGTACCGTCCTGGATCTCGCCCAGGATCTTCTTCATCTCGGCCTTGGTCTGGTCGTTGATGATGCGCGGGCCGCTCACGTAGTCGCCCCACTCGGCGGTCTCGGAGACCGACCAGCGCATCTTCTCCAGACCGCCCTCGTACATCAGGTCCACGATCAGCTTCAGCTCGTGGAGGCACTCGAAGTACGCGATCTCCGGCTGGTAGCCGGCCTCGGTCAGCGTCTCGAAGCCCGCCTTGACCAGCGCGGCGGTACCGCCGCAGAGCACGGCCTGCTCACCGAACAGGTCGGTCTCGGTCTCCTCTTTGAAAGTTGTCTTGATGACGCCGGCGCGGGTGCCGCCGATGCCCTTCGCGTACGAGAGGGCCAGCGCGAAGGCACCGCCCGAGGCGTCCTGCTCGACAGCCGCGATACACGGAACGCCGCGGCCCTCCTCGTACTGGCGGCGGACGAGATGGCCGGGGCCCTTGGGCGCGACCATCGCGACATCGACATTGGCCGGCGGCTTGATGAAGCCGTAGCGGATGTTCAGGCCATGGCCGAAGAAGAGCGCGTCGCCGTCCTGGAGATTGTCCTTGATGGACTTCTCGTAGACCTCGGCCTGGATCGGGTCCGGCACCAGGATCATGATGACGTCGGCCTCGGCGGCGGCCTCGGCGGGCGTCACCACGCGCAGGCCCTGCTCCTCGGCCTTGACCTTGGACGTGGAGCCCTCGTGCAGACCGACCCGGACGTCGACACCCGAGTCACGGAGCGACAGCGCGTGGGCGTGGCCCTGGCTGCCGTAACCGATGACCGCGACCTTGCGGTTCTGGATGATGGACAGGTCGGCATCGTCGTCGTAGAACAGCTCGGCCACTGGGTCTTCTCCTTGGTGTGCACTTCTGTGAATTCGCAGCTTGTCTGTGTGATGCGCAGCTCGCGTCCCACCGTACGGCGGGACGGACGAGGGCGGGTGTCCGGTCTCGCCATACGGTCCCGGCTGCCCGGTCAGGGGCGGTCGGGCGGCTTACGCGCTGCGGTCGAGCGCCCGCAGGCTGCGGTCCGTGATGGACCGCGCGCCACGCCCTATGGCGATCGTCCCGGACTGCACCAGCTCCTTGATGCCGAACTGCTCCAGCATCTTGAGCATGGCGTCGAGCTTGTCACTCGATCCGGTGGCCTCGATCGTGACGGCCTCGGGCGAGACGTCGACGGTCTTGGCGCGGAAGAGCTGGACGATCTCGACGATCTGGGAGCGGGTCTCGTTGTCGGCGCGGACCTTCACCAGGACGAGCTCGCGCTGGATCGCGGCGCCGGGCTCGAGTTCGACGATCTTCAGGACGTTCAGCAGCTTGTTGAGCTGCTTGGTGACCTGCTCCAGCGGCAGTTCCTCGACATTGACCACGATGGTGATGCGGGAGATGTCGGGATGTTCGGTGACGCCGACGGCGAGGGAGTCGATGTTGAAGCCGCGGCGGGAGAACAGGGCGGCGATCCTGGCGAGGATGCCTGGGGTGTTCTCCACCAGAACGGAGAGCGTGTGCCTGGTCATGTGTCGGTCTCTTCTCTCTGGCTCTCGGTCACTCGGGCTCTCGGTCCCTGGTCAGTCGTCTTCGTTGTCGCCGAAGTCGGGGCGGACGCCCAGGGCCGCCATGACCTCGTCGTTGGAGGTGCCTGCGGCGACCATCGGCCACACCTGGGCGTCCTCGTGGACGATGAAGTCGACCACGACCGGGCGGTCGTTGATCGCGTTCGCCTTGGCGATGACCGCGTCCAGCTCCTCCGGCGATTCGCAGCGCATCGCGACACAGCCCATGGCCTCGGAGAGCTTCACGAAGTCCGGGACGCGCGTGCCGCCGCTGGGGCCGTCCGCCGTCTCCTGGCCCGAGTGCAGCACGGTGTTCGAGTAGCGCTGGTTGTAGAAGAGGGCCTGCCACTGGCGGACCATGCCCAGCGCGCCGTTGTTGATGATCGCGACCTTGATCGGGATGTTGTTGAGCGCGCAGGTGGTCAGTTCCTGGTTGGTCATCTGGAAGCAGCCGTCGCCGTCGATCGCCCAGACCGTACGGTCGGGCCGGCCGGCCTTGGCACCCATGGCGGCCGGGACGGCGTATCCCATGGTCCCGGCGCCGCCCGAGTTCAGCCAGGTGGCGGGCTTCTCGTACTCGATGAAGTGCGCGGCCCACATCTGGTGCTGGCCGACGCCCGCCGCGTAGATGGTGCCCTCCGGCGCGAGCTGCCCGATCCGCTGGATGACCTGCTGCGGGGAGAGGCTGCCGTCCTCGGGCTGGTCGTAACCGAGAGGATAGGTCTCGCGCCAGCGGTTGAGATCCGTCCACCAGTCGCTGTAGTCCCCGACCCGTCCTTCGGTGTGCTCGGCCTGGACCGCCTGGACCAGATCGGCGAGGACCTCGCGCGCGTCACCGACGATCGGCACATCGGCGGCGCGGTTCTTGCCGATCTCGGCCGGATCGATATCGGCGTGGACGATCTTGGCGTACGGCGCGAAGCTGTCCAGCTTGCCGGTGACACGGTCGTCGAAGCGGGCGCCGAGGGCGACGATCAGATCGGCCTTCTGGAGCGCGGTGACGGCGGTGACCGAACCGTGCATGCCCGGCATTCCCACATGCAGCGGGTGGCTGTCGGGAAAGGAGCCCAGCGCCATCAGGGTGGTGGTGACGGGCGCGCCGGTCAGCTCGGCGAGGACCTTCAGCTCGGCAGTCGCGCCGGCCTTCATGACTCCGCCGCCGACATAGAGCACCGGCCGTTTGGCCTGAGTGATCAGCTTGGCGGCCTCACGGATCTGCTTGGCGTGCGGCTTGGTGACCGGGCGGTAGCCGGGCAGATCGTGGGTGGGCGGCCAGGAGAAGGTCGTACGGGCCTGGAGCGCGTCCTTGGCGATATCGACCAGCACCGGTCCCGGGCGGCCGGTGGAGGCGATGTGGAAGGCCTCCGCGATGATGCGCGGGATGTCCTCGGCCTTGGTGACAAGGAAGTTGTGCTTGGTGATCGGCATGGTGATGCCGCAGATGTCCGCCTCCTGGAAGGCGTCCGTACCGATGGCCTTGCTGGCCACCTGGCCGGTGATCGCGACCAGCGGCACGGAGTCCATGTGCGCGTCGGCGATCGGTGTGACCAGATTGGTGGCGCCGGGGCCCGAAGTGGCCATGCAGACACCGACCTTGCCGGTGGCCTGGGCGTAACCGGTGGCCGCGTGGCCCGCTCCCTGCTCATGGCGGACCAGGACATGCCGGACCCGGGTGGAGTCCATCATCGGGTCGTAGGCGGGAAGGATCGCGCCGCCGGGGATGCCGAATACCGTGTCGGCGCCCACTTCCTCAAGCGCACGGATGAGGGACTGCGCTCCCGTGACGTGCTCGACGGGGGCGGACGACGATCCGCCGTTACGGGCCCGCGGCTGCGGATGGTGGGCCCCGGTGGCCTGCTCGGTCATCGGCATTCTCTTCTCGAAGCTGAGGGTTTTTGCGAGGTTTGTGGTGTGCCGGTGCAATAAAAAACCCCTCGTGCCGTGAGGCAAGCGAGGGGAGCGCGTCGGTGCGGACTGCAGAGCGGATAACCGGACTCTGCTTCAACCGACGCGCTGTCCAAGTACGAGAATTCGGGTGCGCATGGCAGAGACAATCCCTCCGGCGCGCCCCGACTGTCAAGCCGGTGGGACGGGAGTCTCATTATTTGAGCGGATCGAGCGGGCGCGGAATCCGGTCGGAGACCGGCTGACGAGGCTGTCTGACCGGCAGTGAGCCTCCGGTCAGAACGGGCAGGACGGCGCCGCCGCCGGGCAGTGCGTACGCGCCGCCCACCAGGGCCCGGCGCAGCCGGTACTCGTCGAGCGGCCCGGAGAAGGCCATGCCCTGGCCATGGGTGCATCCCATGGCGCGCAGCGCGAGCACCTGCTCCGGTACGTCCAGACCGTCGGCCACCGACTGCATGCCCAGATCGCCGGCGATCCGCAGCAGTCCCGCGGTGATCTTGTGCAGCCGGGCGGACTCCACGACGCCCTCCACCAGACCGCGGTCCAGCTTCAGTACGTCTACGGGAAGCCTGCGCAGCGCGTTTATCGCCGCGTAGCCGCTGCCGAAGCCGTCGAGCGCGATCCGTACGCCGAGCCGGCGCAGCGCGACGAGACGGTGCTCCAGCTCGTCCAGGGAGGCGCGCGGATCGGTGTCGGCCAGTTCGATCACCAGGGCGCCGGAGGGCAGGCCATGGCGGGTCAGCAGGGCCTCGATGGAGCCGAGCGGCATGGACCGGTCGAGCAGTCTGCGGGCCGGGAGCCGGACCGCCACGGGTACGGCATGGCCCGTCCTGGCGCGCTCGGCGGCCTGTGCGACGGCTTCTTCGAGCAGCCAGCGGCCGAGTTCGGCGGTGCGGTCGCTGTCGTCGGCGACGCGCAGGAATTCGGCCGGAGTGAAGAGGCTGCCCTGGGCCGAGCGCCAGCGGGCCTGGGCGGCGACGGAGGAGACGCGGCCGGTGGCGAGATGCACCACCGGCTGGTGGAGCAGCGCGAACTCGCCGTCGTGGAGCGCGGAGCGCAGCCGGGCGGCCAGCTCCGTCCTGCGCACGACATCGGCCTGCATCTGCGGCGCGTACAGCTCGACGCGGTCCTTGCCGCCCGCCTTGGCGCGGTACATGGCGAGATCGGCGTTGCGCATCAGGTCCGTGGGCGTTATGCCCGGTTCGGCGAAGGCGACACCGATGGAGGCGGCGACCCGGACATCGTTGCCGTCGATGCGGTACGGCTGGGAGAGCTTGAGCCGGAGCCGGTCGGCGATCTCATGGACCTGGTACTCCCTGGCGCGCTGGTCGCCGCTGCCGTCGCCCAGGACGATCGCCGCGAATTCGTCGCCGCCGAGCCGGGCGGCGGTGTCCCCGGCCCGTACCGAGTCCTGGAGCCGCTGTGCGGCGAGGATCAGCAGCTCGTCCCCGGCCTGATGGCCCAGCCGGTCGTTGACGCCCTTGAAGCCGTCGAGGTCGATGAAGAGCACCGCGGTGCCGGGATCGGTCGTACGGCGGCCGGAGAGGGCCTGGCGCACGCGCTCGGTGAACAGGGCCCGGTTGGGCAGATCGGTCAGCGGGTCGTGCTCGGCGTTGTGCTGCAACTGTGCCTGTAGACGCACCCGTTCGGTGACATCCCGGCTGTTGAAGATCAGCCCGCCCTGGTGGCGGTTGACGGTGGACTCCACATTGAGCCACTCCCCGGCGCCGGACTTGAAGCGGCATTCGATCCGGGTGGTGGGCTCCTCGGAGGGCGGAGCGGCCAGAAACCGCCGCACTTCGTGGACGACCCGGCCGAGATCGTCCGGGTGGATGATCGAGGCCAGCTCGGCGCCGACGAGATCCTCGGCCTCGCGTCCGTACACACCCGAGGCGGCCGGGCTGACATAGCGCAGTATGCCGGAGGGCGCGGCGATCATGATCACATCGCTGGATCCCTGGACCAGGGAGCGGAAGTGGTTCTCCGTCTGGGCCAGTTCATGGGTGAGCGCGATGTTGTCGACGAGCATGATCCCCTGGCGTACGACCAGGGCGAGCACGACCGTACAGCCGGTGAGGACCACCACCCGGTCGACCTGGCGGCCCTCGATGACGTTGTAGAGGATCCCGAGAGTGCAGACGGCCGCGGCGAGATACGGCGTGATCGCGGCGAGGGAGCCCGCGATCGGATGGCCGGAAGGACGGCTGTGCCGGCTCTGGCGCGGATGCGGGACGCTCTCGGGAGCCCGGCGCACACCCCAGGGCGCGTACGCGAGGAGCAGCGAGCCGGCGAACCAGCCGGCGTCCAGGAGCTGGCCGGAGCGATAGGTCTCGCGCAGCAGCGGCGAGGTGAACAGGGCGTCGCACAGGACCGTCAGGGCGAGTGCGGCGATCGCGGTGTTCACCGCGGAGCGGCTGCCGGTGGCCCGCCGGAAGTGCAGGGCCAGGACCATACTGACCAGCACGATGTCGAGCAGCGGATAGGCCAGGGAGAGCGCGGCCTGGGTGACGCTCTCGCCTCTGACCTGTGTGGTGCGCGCGAGGGCCAGGCTCCAGGAGAGCGTGAGCAGCGAGCCGCCGATCAGCCAGGAGTCCAGTGCGAGACAGACCCAGCCGGCCCTGCTGACCGGGCGTTTGGCGAGGACGAGCAGGCCCACGATGGCGGGCGGCGCGAAGCAGAGGAAGAAGAGATCGGCGAGGGAGGGGCTGGGCACGGGCTCGTCCAGGATCACTTCGTACCAGCCCCAGACCGCGTTCCCGCCGGAGGCCATCGCCGAGGAGAACGAGAACAGCAGCCAGGCCGGGCGGAACGGGCCGCGTCGGACGCGTGCATAGCAGAAGCAGGAGACGGCGGCGATCATGGCGGCGAGACTCAGCCCGAAATCGCCCATGAAAAGGGCCAGTCTCTCCGAGCCCCAGCCGAGCGCGGCCCCGGTCGCGTACCCTCCGCAGATCAGGGCGAGGAGAAGCTGGGCGAGCAGCCCTGAGCCGCTGCCGGGAACGGACCGCCGGCCGAGGACCATGCCCTCGGCGCTCACCGGATCGCTCCTGAGGTCTTCGCTGTCACCGCCGCCGGGGCCGGCGTGCGCACCGGGATGTCCGGAGGTCGCCGTCGGCGTCCCTGCCGCGTCGGATCGTTGGTCCATTGGCCGTACATCGCCCGTCGCCCCCCTCGGATTCTGATCGCTCCGCCGTGCCGCCCCAGGCGTGGCGCGGCCCCCAGATCGGGACGATACACCAGTCTCGTCACTCAGGGACATAGTTCTTCTACTCTCCGTGACGACCAGGGCGGATGTCAGCCACACGGGTGTCCGGGCGGCTGCGGAGAGTGGCCGAGGACCGGCGGGCGCCGGACTACGGGATTCCGCCGGCGGGACAGGACCTGGTTGGACAGAGCCCGACGGGACAGGGCCTAGGACGGCCGTCCGGTGACGAGGACGGTGTTGAGCGGCTCCTGCCCGGTGGCGAACCGGGTGAGCTGCTCGGCCAGCAGACGTCTGGCGCGCGGCAGGAATGCCGAGGTCGATCCTCCGACGTGGGGGCTGATGAGGACACCCGGAGCATGCCAGAGCGGATGGCCCGACGGGAGTGGTTCCGGATCGGTGACATCGAGAGCGGCCGTGATTCTTCCGCTCTCCGCCTCCGCGAGCAGCGCCTTGGTGTCGACGACCGGGCCGCGCGCGACGTTCACCAGGAGCGCGCCGTCCTTCATCCGGGCCAGGAACTCCGCTCCCACCAGGCCTTTTGTGGTCTCGGTGAGCGGCGTCGAGAGGATCACGACATCGGCGTCCGGGAGCAGCGCGGGCAGCTCGGTGAACGCGTGCACCGGACCGCGCTCCGTAGTGCGTGCGGAGCGCGCGACGCGCGCGACCCGCGCGCACTCGAAGGGCGCGAGCCGGTCCTCGATGGCGGCGCCGATCGATCCGTAGCCGATGATCAGTACGGACTTGTCGGCGAGCGCGGGATAGAAGCCCGACCGCCACTCCTCCCGCTCCTGGCCCCGGACGAAGCCGGGAATGCCGCGCAGGGAGGCGAGGATCAGGGCGAGTGTGAGTTCGGCGGTGCTGGCCTCGTGGACGCCCTTGGCGTTGCAGAGCCGGACTCCGGCGGGCAGCGAGCCGAGCCCGGGCGTCACATGGTCGATGCCCGCCGAGAGCGTCTGTACGACGCGTACCGATGTCATCGCGGAGAGCGGCCGTATGGCGATCTCCATGCCCTTCATGTACGGGACGACGTAGAAGGCGCAGTCGGCCGGATCGGCGGGGAAGTCCTGGGTGCCGTCCCAGAAGCGGAGGTCGAGCCCCGCGGGAAGCCCTTCGATCTCCTCGGCCGGAAACGGGATCCAAACGTCTGAAGTCATGGTCAGGAGGCTATGCGAAGCGTGTCGGAGCGATGCGGTTAGCTTGAGGACTGCACAGGGAGGGGTACGGCGTTGGAGCGCAGGACAATCGGTGCGGCGGCGCTGGAAGTGGGAGCGGTCGGGCTCGGCTGTATGCCGATGCACTGGGCCTACACCGGCTCGCAGCAGCGCGGCGACCGTTCGCTCCGTACGGTCCACGCGGCGCTCGACGCCGGTACGACCCTGCTCGACACGGCCGACATGTACGGGCCGTTCACCAATGAGCTGCTGCTGGGACGGGTGCTCGGACAGCGTCGGACGGATGCCTTCGTCTCGACCAAGTGCGGGCTGCTCGTGGGCGATCAGCACATCGTCGCCAACGGCAGTCCCGGCTATGTGCGGCGGGCCTGCGACGCCTCGCTGCGGCGGCTCCAGACCGATGTGATCGATCTCTACCAGTTGCACCGCGCGGACCCGGAGATCCCGGTCGAGGAGACCTGGGGCGCGATGGCGGAGCTGGTGGGCGCCGGGAAGGTACGGGCGCTCGGGCTGTGCGCGGTGGGCGCGCGTGCGTCCCGGCGCAGATCCGGCGCGCATCTGCACGAGGCGACGATCCGGCAGTTGGAGCGGGTGCAGCAGGTCTTTCCGGTGAGCGCGGTGGAGGCGGAGCTGTCGGTGTGGTCGCCGGAGGCGCTGGAGCGGCTGCTGCCGTGGTGCGAGGCGCGCGGCATCGGTTTCCTGGCGGCGATGCCGCTGGGCAATGGCTTTCTGACCGGGACGCTCACTCCTGGTCAGGGATTCGAACCGGACGATCTGCGAGCGCGGCATCCGCGGTTCACGGCGGAGATGATGGCCGCGAACCAGCCGCTGGTGGCCGGGTTGCGGCGGATCGCGGAGCGGCACGGCGCGACTCCGGCGCAGGTGGCGCTGGCATGGGTGCTGGGCCGAGGGCGCCATGTGGTGCCGCTGCCGGGGACGAAGCGTGAGCGGTGGGCGGTGGAGAACGCGCGCGCGGCGGAGGTGGAGCTGACTGCGCGGGATCTGGCGGAGATCGCGGCGCTGCCGCCGGCCCGGGGCTCATGGGACTGAGGTCCCGCGGAACGGCGGGCGGACGGGTGCGCGGGCGGGTGCGCGGATGGCCGGTGATTGGCCGGATCCGTATGTTCGCCGGCGTATGCGCCGTCGGTGGGAACCTGAGCGTGGGCAGCGGTGTATGAACAGTGGAAACGCCGTCGTCGAAGGGATCGGAACCATGCATCGTTCAGCAGTGACGGCTTTGTGGGCCACTGCGGCTCTTGTCGTGGTCACCGGATGCTCCACCGGCGGTGACGGGTCCGTTCCCGGTGCTGCGCGGCGGACCGCGTCGAGTCCGGCCGCCTCGCCCGAGGGAGGCGCGCCGAGCCTGTCGGCCGCGCCCGCGAAGGGCTCGGTGAAGGTGGTGTCGACCTTGACCGAGGGACTCAATTCGCCCTGGGGGCTGGCCGCTCTGCCCGACGGCGATCTGCTGGTCTCCTCGCGCGACGAAGGCACGATCACCCGTGTCGACGCGGAGAACGGCAAGAAGACCTTGGTCTCGACCGTGCCGGGAGTCTCCGCCTCGGGCGAGGGCGGGCTGCTCGGGATCGCCCTCTCCCCCACCTATGGCGCGGACCACCTTGTGTACGCGTACTTCACCACCGAATCGGACAACCGCATCGCCCGGATGCTCTACGACGAGAAGAAGCCCGTCGGGCAGCAGATGGGCGCGCCCGACACGGTGCTGCGCGGTATCCCGAAGGGCACCATTCACAACGGCGGACGGATCGCCTTCGGTCCGGACAAGATGCTGTACGCGGGCACGGGCGAGACGGGTGACGGACAGCTCGCCCAGGACCGGAAATCGCTGGCCGGCAAGATCCTCAGGATGACTCCGGACGGGCAGCCCGTACATGGAAATCCCGAGGCGGATTCGGTCGTCTATTCCTATGGCCACCGCAATGTGGAAGGTCTGGCCTGGGACTCCGGAAAACGGCTCTGGGCCTCGGAGTTCGGCCAGGACAAGTGGGACGAGCTGAATCTGATCGAGCCCGGGAAGAATTACGGCTGGCCGGACGTCGAGGGAAAGTCCGACAGGCCGGGCCTGGTGAATCCGGTGGCGGAGTGGCCGCCGAGCGAGGCGTCGCCCAGCGGTATCGCCTTCGCGGAGGGCTCCATCTGGCTGGCGACACTGCGCGGTGAGCGGCTGTGGCGCGCTCCACTGGCGGGACGGGAATTGGCGGCACCGCCCGAGGCGTTCCTCGAAGGAAAGTACGGCCGCCTGCGCACGGTGCTTTCGGTGGGCGGTGGCAAGGTGTGGCTGGTGACCAACAATACGGACGGCCGTGGCACACCGAGGCCGGGCGACGACAGGATCCTCCAACTGGAGGTCGCGTAGCGGTATTTGCCGTGAGGACGGTGAGCAGTCTGTGTTCAATATGATCGAGGAGATCTTCGCTCCGGGCCGCAAGCACACCGACGACGAACAGAAGCGGCTGGAGGTCAGCCGGGTGGATGTCGATGACAACGATCCGGGCCGGGGCCCCATAGATCTGGCCTCCGGGAAGGTCACGATAAGAGTCCCGGCGCCGGCCGAGGACTGACCGAGGCACCGAGGACCGACCGAGGCACCGAAGACCGGCTGATTCCCGACCGATTCCTGACCGATTCCTGACTGAGTTCTGCCTGCGTTCTGGCTCAGGAGTGCAGGGACGCGTCCGCCTCGTCGGGGAAGAGCTGGAGGCGGTGGGAGAGAGCCGCCGCTTCCGTGCGGCCCGACACACCCAGTTTGGCCAGGATGTTGGAGACATGGACGCTGGCGGTCTTGGGCGAGATATACAGCTCCTCGGCTATCCGGCGGTTGCTGTGACCGGCGGCGACAAGACGCAGGACATCCTGCTCCCGAGGCGTCAGCCCGAGTGACCGGGCGGCGTCCGGGCCGGGCTCGGTGACGGTTCCGCGCTCCGTAGCGCGGTCGGAGTCGGCAGAGAGGCTGATACGGGCACGGCCCGCGACAAGCGCGATGTCCTCGACGAGAGGCCGGGCGCCGAGCCGCCGGGCCGTGGTGTGGGCCTGTACGAGCAGATCGGCCGCTTCCGCGCGGTCCGCGTGGGCGTCCAGCAGGGCGGAGGCCCGGCGCAGCCGGGCGAGGGCCAGCTCATAGGGACGCCCGGTCTCCTCGAAGGCCGCGATGACACGCGCCCAGTGCTCCGGCGTCCCGGTGCCCGCCGCGCGGGCCAGCTCGGCGTCCAGCAGGAGACCGTACGCGCGCCAGACCGGCACCAGTGTGGGCAGCCGCTTGGCAAGGGAGCGTACGGTCGCGAGCACGGCCGCCCGGCCCGCCTCGCTGCCGGGCAGCCCTCTGGCGTCCGCCTCCATCGCCGCCGCGACGCACAGCAGCGGCAGCGCGTACCGCTGGGTGCCCGGCGGGAAGCCCTGTTCCGTGATCCGCTCGAACTCCGCTCTGGCATCGGCCAGTTGGCCGCGCCGTGCGGCGATGGCCATCATCAGCCGGGCCGGTGTGATGAAGTGCTGCGGCTGCGGATCGTGCGTGCCCATGAAACCTCGGGTCAGCTCCACCTGGCGCCGGGCCTCGTCGAACTCACCACGGGTGAGAGCCAGCTCCGCCCGGCGCACGGCGACGACTCCGCGCGCCGTGTGGGAGTGAGCGAGCCCGTCCGCGATGTCGAGGGTGGCGTCCGCCTCGGACCAGCGGCCCAGCGAGTAGAGGGACTGGGCCTGGTTGCCTCGGACCCAGGCCTCCGTGTCGGCGAGACCGCGCTGATGCGTGACGGCGATGCCCCAGTCAGCCGTCGCCACCGCCTCCTCGGAGCGGCCCATGCTCTCCAGCGTGGACGGCAGATTGATACTGGCGCGGCCCAGGACACCGGCCGCGCCCAGCTCGTCGGCGCGGTCGCGCACCTCGTACATCTCGGCTATGCCCTCCTCGACGCCACCGGCGTCCGCGGTGAGCCAGCCCCGGGTCAGACGGGCGTGCAGTTCGGTGTGTTCCGCGCCGACGAGCCGGGCGTACTCCACGGCGCGGTTGGCGGCGACCAGACTGTCGGCTCCCGGCCGGTGCAGGGCGCCCCACGCGGCGACACTGGAGAGGACCTCCGCGTGCACGGCCGACGGCTGGAGTCCTCGTACGAGCTCCTGGGCGGTGGCCAGTTCCTGCCAGCCGTCGCCGCGTGTGAGCTCCTGCATCATCTTGGAGCGCTGGATCCAGAACCAGGCCGCGCGCAGCGGATCCTTCTCGTTGTCCTCGCCGTCCAGGGCTCGGATGGCCTTCTTGGCTATCGCGTAGGCGCGCTCGCGCTCACCGCCGAGCCGGGCGGCGACCGTCGCCTCCGCCATCAGGTCCAGATAGGCCAGCGGCGCGGGATCGCGCCCGCAGAGCGGATAGACCTCGGTGTCGGCGTCGTCCGGTGGCCGCAGCGTGCCGCGCACGCTGCCGGGAGCGTCGTCCCACAGCTCCATGGCCCGTTCGAGCAGCCTCAGTTGCTCGGAGTAGGCATAGCGCTGCCGTGCCTCCACGGAGGCCCTCAGAACCGCGGGAAGGGCCTTGGCCACCTCATGCGCGTGATACCAGTGGCTGGCCAGCCGGGTGGTGCGCTCATCGGCCCGTACGAGCGAGGGATCAGCCTCCAGCACCTCGGCGTAGCGGCGGTTGAGCCGGGACCGCTCGCCCGGCAGCAGATCGTCGCTGACCGCCTCGCGGACCAGGGAGTGCCGGAAGCGGTACCCGTCGCCGTCCGCCGTGGGCAGCAGGATATTGGCGCCGACGGCGGCCCTCAGCGCCTCGATCAGATCGTCCTCGGTGAGCCGGCCGACGGCCAGCAGCAGCGGATACTCCACGGTGGTGCCGCCCTCGGCGACGATCCTGGCGACGCGCTGGGCGTCCTCGGGCAGCGCCTCGACCCGTACGAGCAGCAGATCGCGCAGGGAATCGCTCAGCCCGGTGCCGCCGCAGCCGGTCCCGATCGAACAGGCCAGCTCCTCCACGAAGAAGGCGTTGCCGTCGGAGCGTTCGAAGATCTGGTCCAGCAGGGCCGGATCCGGTTCGGCCGCGAGGATGCCGGTGAGCTGGCGCCGTACCTCGGCGCGGGTGAAGCGGGCGAGCTCGATGCGCCGTACGGACCGCAGCCGGTCCAGCTCGGCCAGCAGCGGACGGAGCGGATGGCGGCGGTGGATGTCGTCGGCGCGGTAGGTGGCGAGCACGACGAGCCGGCCGCGGCGCAGCGCGCGGAAGAGATAGGCTAGGAGATGGCGGGTGGAGGCGTCCGCCCAGTGCAGATCCTCCAGGACGAGCACGACCGTACGGTCGGCCGCCAGCCGCTCCAGCAGCCGCGCGGTGAGCTCGAAGAGCCTGGCCGTGCCGTCCTCGCCCAGCGCGCCGCGGTCGGACTGCCCGAGCTCCGGCAGGATCCTGGCCAGCTCGGCCTCCTGGCCCTCGGCCGCGGCGGCCAGCTCGTCGGGCAACTGGCGGCGCAGGGAGCGCAGGGCGGTGGAGAAGGGCGCGAAGGGCAGCCCGTCCGCGCCGATCTCGACGCATCCGCCGACCGCGACGACGGCCTTCTGCGCGCAGGCGAGCTGAAGCAGCTCCTCCACGAGCCGGGTCTTGCCGACGCCGGCCTCACCGGCGATGAGCAGCGCCTGCGGCTCGCCCGCGGTGGCGCGGGCGAGCGCCTGGGTGAGCGCGGTCAGTTCGCCGGCCCTGCCGACGAACACCGGGCTGAGGGACCTGGTCTCCACGTGCCCGAGCATCGCACAGGCCTCTGACAACGCGGCACTCGTTATCGGGGCGCCCGTGCCGGAGGCGCTCGTCGTCGCGGCGCGCACGGAGGAGGCGTACCCGGCCGAGGCGCCCGTCATCGGAAGGCGCACGGCGTCATGCCGCGCGGACGAACCGGCTGCCGGGCCTCTTGTCCCGTTCCTCGCCCGCGTCCTTGGCGGCCCTGCGGGCCTGGCGGCGCGACTCGCGGCCCGCCTCACGGACCTCGCGTACGAGCCGCTGGTTCTCGGCCCTGCGGATCAGCTCGGCGGTGTGGATCTTCTGGAGTTCGTACTCGAACATCGGGCTCCCCCTGGTGCGAAAGTGTTCCGGCGTCTTGTGGACGTCTCCACCTTCGTCTCCCAGGGGGTACCGGCACATCGGGAGAGTTCCGCATCCTGGCGGACCCCCGGGCCTTAGAAAGAGGACCAGGGAGTACTAAGGGGCCTCAGAAGAGATGAGGTACGGGTAAGGCGCGCGGCTCAGCCGGCGGGAGCGGGAGCAGGAGCGGGAGGGGCCGGCAGGGCCGCGAAGAGATCGAAGTACATCCCGACGGAGACGAGCAGACCCAGCAGTCCGAGGACGGCTCCGGCCATGGCGAAGGGCCGTACCCAGCCGGCCCGCTGAGGCAGGAGCAGCACGATCGCACCGATGACCAGCGCCAGCAGGGCCACGACACCGTTGGCCGCGGCCGTGGCGTGCCAGGCATCGCCGTAACCCTCGGAGATCTGCTGTTCCGGGGTGGCGGACTGGCCGAGCGTGATCTGTCCGATGAGTGCCTCGCGCTCGGAGATGACCCGGCCGGTCCAGGTGCCGGTCAGGGCGATGATGCCGAGGCAGACCGCCAGGACGGACGCGGCTGCGGCACCGAGACCGGACGGACGGCGCTCGTCGGCGGCGGCGTCGTCATCGTCCAGATCCTCGTCGTCGTCCAGGTCGTGGACGCCCTCCGGATCGTCGGATTCGCCGTCGGCGGCGGCGTCGGGACCGGCCTGGGAGTCGGCCTTGAGGAGGGTCGGGCCCTCGGCCTCCGAGGCGGAGTCGGATATCGCCTCGGTCGCCTTGGTCGTGGGGGCCTCGGCCGTCTCCGGCTCGGAGGTCTTTGTCTCGGGGGTGGGGTTCATAACCCGCACGCTAGGGGCCCCGTCTGAGAACTTCCTGAGAACGGCGGAACGTCCCTGAACGAGGGAGTTCCACCGTTCCCGCACGCCGCGTCCCGTACGGAGAGCACGGGCGCTCGACCAGCTCAGACCGCGTCGGCGGCCTTCTGTTTGCGCCACTCCGGCGCCAGGACCGACCAGACCTCGGTGTCCCGCCGTACGCCGTCGAAGAGATAGTTCTCCCGCAGCACGCCCTCCCGCGTCATACCGAGCCGCCGCGCGACCTTGATGCTCGGCTCGTTGGCCGTCGACACCTGCCACTCCACCCGGTGGATCCCACGCTCCTCGACCGCCCAGTCGATCAGCACGCGCGCGGCGCGCGTGACCAGCCCGCGTCCCGTCGCGGCGGGCTCCAGCCAGCAGCCGACCTCACAGTTGCCCGCCTTGGCGTCGAAGACCCGGAAGAGCACTCCGCCGACCAGCGTGGAGCCGAGCCAGATCCCGTAGATCCGTCCGCTGTCGGCGGCCTGCTTCTCCGCGTACGAGGTGAGCAGCGCCCGGGCCGACGCCAGATCCGTGGCGGCCCGGGCGAGCATGATGTGCTGATCGACCAGGTCCCTGGCGCGGTCCATATGGGCGACGAACTCCTCGGCCTGCCACGGCTCCAGTGGCCGCAGCTCCGCCTCGTCACCCAGTGATATCGCGAACATCGGGTCCTCCTTGTGCGCTTCGTACTGTACGAGCCTTCGTACAGTACGAGCCTTCGTACCGTACGGGCGCGCTCAGCCGGAGACGCTCGGACGTCCGTTCTCGATGTGTCCCATGAGACGGCGGCGGAAGCGCACTCCGGTGTCAGCGGCTCCGCCATGCATGGACGGCTCCGCGGTGATCTCGACGTCGTACCAGCCGTGCGCGTCGGCCGCCGAGTGCACGACATGACGGCTGCGGCCCGGCTTGACCGTGATCCGGCGGGTCCAGCCGTGCAGATCGGCCTCGTCGACATAGCCCAGAGGCCGCACCGTGAAAGTGAGCGGCAGCTCGCCCTTGTTGCGCAGAGTGAGCTGGAGATCGCGGTCATGGTGGTCGACGGCGGAGGAGACCTCGGCGCCGAGACCGGTCACCGGACCGGCGAACTCGCGGCGGAAGCCGTTCGGTCCGGTGATGGTGAAGCGGTACCCGTCACCGTTCAGCCCGGTAAGGGGCACCGTCCATTGCCCCGTGCCCCTTACATCCCGGTGCTGCGGGATCGCGAACTCACCGGCGTACGGATAGAGCGCGAAGTGCGCGCTCGCACGGCCGGTGTTGCTGAGCACGACGGTGAACGTCCGCCCGTCCGCGTCGAGATGGCCGTACGCGTCGGTCTGGTACGGCAGCGGCCGGGCCGGGCGCACGCCCGGCTCCTGTACGGGCATCCGCTGCCGGTCCGGCGGTACGGGCAGCCAGCGGCCGGTGAACGGCGGTATCGCGCCCGGCTGTTCCACCTCGGGCTGGGTCCGGCCGCGCTGGAAGTCGAAGGCGGAGGTCAGATCGCCGGTGACATTGCGCCGCCACGCGGTGATGTTGGGCTCGTCCACTCCGGTCCACTTCTCCAGGAAGCGGATGACCGAGGTGTGGTCGAAGACCTGTGAGCAGACATGGCCGCCGACTGTCCAGGGCGAGACGACCAGCAGCGGAACGCGCATACCGAGCCCGGTCGGCCGTCCCTGCCAGCGCTCGGCGGAGCCGGTGGGCCCTTCCGCGGGCGGTACGGGAGGCGGCACATGGTCGAAGAAGCCGTCGTTCTCGTCGTAGTTGATCAGTACGACGGTGTGCCGCCAGACATCGGGATGGGCGCCGAGCGCGTCGAGCACCTGGTAGACGAGGGTGGCGCTGGCGATCGGCGACGAGGAGCCGGGGTGCTCGGAGTCGATCGCGGACGGCACCAGATACGACACCTCGGGCAGTGTCCCGGCGGCCACGTCCGCGCGGAACCGCTCGGCCAGGGTGCCGCTCTCGACGCGCCGCAGCCCGCGCTCGAACAGCGACCGCTCCTCCTCGGGCAGCAGGGCGACGCCCTCGTCCAGCGCGGCGAGCAGCCGCGCGCGCTCGGCGGCGTCGTCCGTGTCACGCACGGCGGCGTAGAAGGCCTCCATGTAGGTGAAGCCGGCCGCGCCGGGCAGTCCGGGCAGCGCACGCGCCTTGGCGAGCGCCTTGCGGGCGATGTCCTTGAAGGTGTTGAAGAACTCGATGTTGTTGTCGGTGAAGTTCTCCCACTCCGTGTACGTCTGCCAGCTCCGGCCTGCCCGTTCGAGCCGCTCGGCATAGGTCGGCCACGGATAGCCCGGGTGGGTGTCCTCCTCGTACGCGTCATTGCCCACGGCCCGCCGTCCGTCGGCCTCGTAGCCGGTCCAGCCGCTCCAGAGATGGTTGCGGTTGGGGCTCGTCGAGGTGTGGACGGACGAGTGGTACGCGTCGCAGACCGTGAACGTGTCCGCCAGCTCGTAGTGCAGCGGGATGTCACGCCGGTCGTAGTAGGCCATGGTGGCGGCGGTCTTGGCGGAGACCCAGCGGTCCATCCAGCCGTTGTTCCAGGCCTTGGCCCCGCCGTCCCAGGAGTGGTCGAGGGCGTCGATGTACTGGAGGTCCTTGTGCTGTGTCGCCGCCGCGTCCCGTACGGGGAACGGCAGGACGGGGCCCGACGGGCCGGCCTGTTCGAAGACGGGTCTGCCGGAGGGCAGTTCCACCGCGTTGCGGTCACCGAAGCCGCGTACGCCGCGCAGTGTGCCGAAGTAGTGGTCGAACGAGCGGTTCTCCTGCATCAGGATGACCACGTGCTTGATCGCCCGCATTCCGCCGGCGGCGGGCTCCGCCGCGAGGGCGGTCCGCAGGGACGGGGGCAGGACGGACCCGACCGCCGCCGCACCGAGGGCTCCTGTGCCGAGGGTGACCATTCTTCTCCGCGATATCTCCGGTGACATGCGACCGGACGGTAATGAGAGCGAATGGCAGAGAAGAGTCCCAGGTGCGACTACGAGGTGAACGTCCCCGGGAGCCGGCACGGTGGCATCGAGGCGGGTCAAAGGGCGGGTCCAGGGCGACTCCTGGGCCGGCGACGAGGTAGGTCCGAGACGGCTCCGGGACGGCTTTGGGGCAGCCCTCGCCCTGGGCGGCGGCCAGGGCCCGCAGCTTGGCGCTGTTGGCCTCCTCCACGACCGGCAGCAGGACTCCGCTGCGTTCCAGGCTGTGCCAGCGGCTCAGCCGCATGAGATGCGGGTGCGCGTAGTGGAAGTCGAAGAGCGCGCCCGCGTATCCGGGCAGATCGTCGGCGTCGAACGGCGCCGCTTCGAGGATCTCCTGGACGGCGGCCTCGTACACCGCGTCGAAGAGCTGTTCCTTGCTCCCGAAGTGCACATAGATCAGGTTCTTGTTGTAGCCGGCCGCCGCGCGCGCGGCGGTGAGGGGCACGGTCGAGACCTTCGGGCGGCTGGACGTTGTCGTCAACAACGCCGGATACGGCGACATGGCGGCCATCGAGGACGTCACCGACGCCGATTTCCGCGCCCAGATCGACACCAACTTCTACGGCGTCTACTACGTCACCAAGGCGGCCGTACCGATCCTGCTCGAGCAGGGATCCGGGCATATCGTCCAGATCTCGTCCAGCGGCGGCCGGATGACCACTCCCGGCCTCGGTGCCTATCAGAGCGCCAAATGGGCGGTGGCCGGCTTCTCCGAGGTGCTCTCCCGCGAACTGGCGCCGCTGGGTGTACGGGTCACCGTCATCGAGCCGGGCGGTCTGCGCACCGACTGGGCCGGATCGTCCATGACGATTCCCGAGATCAGCGAGCCGTACCGG
Organism: Streptomyces sp. MnatMP-M17; assembly: GCF_900091995.1. Lineage (GTDB taxonomy): Bacteria > Actinomycetota > Actinomycetes > Streptomycetales > Streptomycetaceae > Streptomyces. Next base: position 363 of record NZ_FMDK01000050.1, on the reverse strand, counting down.
CAGACCGTCGGCCCGATGGCCGAGATGGTGCGCTCCATGGACGGCCGGCAGACGGGCGATCCGGCCAAGGCGGCGCAGGTCATACTCGGTCTGCCGGATCTGGACGAGCCTCCGGTCCATCTGCTGCTGGGCAGCGACGCGTACCGGTATGTGACGGACTCCGACCGGGCCCGTACCGAAACCGACGCGAAGTGGCGCGAGCTGACCGAGTCGATCGACTACGACTCCACCAGCTGACCGGGCTCCTGACGGGCCCGCACACCGTCGGCCGGGATGTGGCAGACACGGCCTAGGGTCTTTCGTTTTGGATCAGGCTGGGTGAGGGAGCGCCCGCCGCGGGAGCGGCTGATGTCGCGTTGGTGC
>NZ_FMDK01000270.1 GCF_900091995.1 Streptomyces sp. MnatMP-M17 | reverse complement strand
GCGGCCGGCGCGGCGCGAGCCGCCAGGTCGGGTCGGCGAGCGCCTGGGTGACGGTCGCGCGCAGCTCGGCGCGCGAGGCGTCCTTGTGCAGATAGCCGCGGGCACCGGCGGCGACCGCGAGCGCGACGCCGTCCAGGTCCTCCGCGACCGTGAGCATGATGATCCGGGCTCCGGGATCGGCCGAGAGCAGCCTGCGGACCGTCTCGACACCGCCCAGGCCCGGCATCCGTACATCCATCAGAATCAGATCGGACCGATCGGCGCCCCAGCGGCGGAGGACTTCCTCGCCGTTGGCCGCGGTCGTCACGCGCTCGACGCCGGGCACGGTCGCGACCGCGCGGCGGAGCGCCTCTCGGGCAAGCGGGGAGTCGTCGCAGACGAGGACGGATGTCATGACCGTCCTCCGCAGCTGATGCGCGTCACCTTGAGCCTCCAGGCTGGTACATATCGTCACCTGTGCGATTGACGCTCTCGGACATGTGCCCGAGCGCTCGTTCTGTCAACCGCCTCGCACACTCAACGACGGTCACTCGAAAGAGTTACGGGTCGGACGGTGGAGTTCGGCACTCCCCGTGAGGGGTCGGACACAGAGGAGAGCGCCGCAGGTCGCCGGGGTCTCACTTAGAGCTATGCCCTATTTGGCGGCTTTTCTTCACTTTTACTGGTGTCTGTGGCTAGATTCGCAATGAGTCATATTTACATCTACTTGGATAGTAGATGTACGGTCGTGAGCACCGGTGCGAGTTGCGCGTCGGGCTCGTACCCGGCGTCCAAGCGGCCCGTATCCACTTAGCACGGTTTCAAGGGGACATGAGCAATGGCAGATTTCTCCCGCCTTCCCGGACCGAACGCAGATCTGTGGGACTGGCAGCTCCTGGCAGCTTGTCGTGGTGTCGACAGTTCACTCTTCTTCCATCCGGAGGGTGAGAGAGGTGCGGCACGGAGCGCGCGTGAGAACTCGGCAAAAGAGGTGTGCATGCGATGCCCGGTACGCGCGGAGTGCGCGGCGCACGCGCTTGCGGTACGGGAGCCGTACGGCGTGTGGGGCGGACTGACCGAGGACGAGCGTGAGGAACTCATGGGACGTGCGCGCACCCGGCTGATCACCGCGTCGGCCTCGACCTCGGCGCCGGGCACGAACGGCGCCGACGGCCATGACAGCCACGACGGCCACCCCAACGACTGACCCGACAAGCACCGCCGATACATCGCAGAAACGTTCCTGCAACTCCCTTTCCGCCCGCGAGGGATCAGCGCGCGGCGGCCAGGACCAACTGATCCAATGTCGCCGCCACCGTCGGCACCTGCGCCAGATCAGGCAGCGTCAGAGCGACGATCTCCCGGTGGACCGACGGCTCGACCGTGAGCGTACGGACACCTCTGGGACGTACGGCCTCCAGCGCCAGCTCCGGCAGCATCGCCACCCCCAGCCCCGCCGCGACGAGGCCGATCACGGCCGGATAGTCGTCCGTCGCGAAATCGATCCTGGGCGTGAATCCCGACTCCTCGCAGGCGTCCACGAGTTGCTTGCGGCAGCGCGGACAGCCCGCGATCCACGGCTCGTCCGCCAGCTCACCGATCGCGACCGTTCCCGCGCGCTCACTCGCGCCTTCATCATCGCCCACGCCCTCACCCGCGCCCGCCAGCCGGTGCCCTTCCGGGACCACTCCGACGAGCCGGTCCACCAGCAGCGGGCGCACGACCAGGTCGTCCCACTCCGCGGCGGAGCCGCCGTACCGGAACGCCAGTGCCACATCGCAGTCGCCCTCGCGCAGCATCACCGCGGAGGCCGGCGGCTCGGCCTCGACGAGCGAGACCCGGGTGCCCGGATGGGCCGCGCGCAGGGCGGCGAGCGCGGTGGGCACCAGTGTGGAGCTGCCGCTCGGGAACGAGACGAGCCTGACCCGGCCCGCCCGCAGCCCCGCGATGGCCGCCATCTCCTCCTCGGCGGCGGCCAGTCCGGCGAGAATGCCCGTCGCGTGCCGTACGAGCACCTCGCCAGCCTCCGTCAGCCGTGTCTCCCGGCCGGTCCTGACGATCAGCGGAGTGCCGGCGGACGCTTCGAGCGCCTTCATCTGCTGGCTGACCGCCGGCTGCGTACAGCCCAGTTCGCGCGCCGCCGCCGAGAAGGAGCCGGTGGCGGCCACGGTGCGCAGCACTCGGAGATGGCGGGCCTCGATCACTCCCTCACCATAAGAGAGTCTTTGGGAGATCGCCAGATAACCGATGGTTTGTTTGAGAGGAGCCGGATGAGGCCGGATAACGTGGCGGGTATGAAGCTTCTGACCGTGAATGTGGGACGGCCGAAGGCCGTGGAGTACGCCGACATGGGCGCCACAGGGATCGACAAGCGGCCCGCCGACGGTCCCGTACGGGTGGCGGATCCGGGACCGAAGGGCGAGGGCGGCAGCGGTCTCGACGGGGACACCGTCTGCGATCTGCGCCACCACGGCGGCAGCGATCAGGCGGTGTACGCGTTCGCTCGGGAGGATCTGGACTTCTGGGAGCGGGAGTTGGGCCGGCCGCTGCCCAATGGCACGTTCGGCGAGAATCTCACCACGTACGGCCTGGACATCACCGACGCCAAGATCGGTGAGCGCTGGCGGATCGGCTCCGAGGTGGTGCTGGAGACGACGAGCGGGCGGATTCCGTGCCGTACGTTCCAGGCCTGGCTCGGCGAGACGGGCTGGATGAAGCGCTTCACGGGACAGGCCGTGACGGGCGCGTATCTACGGGTGATCACACCGGGCGACATCCGCGCGGGCGACGCCATCGAGATCATCCACCGGCCCGCGCACGAGGTGACGGTCGCCATGGCGTTCCGTGCCGCCACCACCGAGCGTGCGCTGCTGCCGCGCGTCCTCGCCGCCGGAGAGGCGCTCCACGCCCGGGAGCTGAAGAGCGCGCGAGAGTATGTCGCCAAGTACGGAGACGGCGGGACGGCATAGCGGCGGAACGGCATGGAGGTCAGGGTTGCCCAAGGGACGGTAATATCGGTGAAACGGCCCTGACCTGGGGCTTGTTGGGCGGAATACTTCGTGCGTAGGGGATGCCCCTGAGAGTGACCGGTGGGGTCTCGGGGGCGCCTCGGGGGCGCCCCCGATGAAGTGAAGTGGCGCCCGCCGGGACGCTCTGAGCATGTCTGGCTTCAAGCGCGTCCTCATCATTCTGCTGTCGCTCGGGATCGTTCTCACCCTGGCGATCGGCGGTGGTCTCCTCTGGGTGTACTCCGGCGCCAAGGTCTCCACGGTCGGCCGCGGCGGCTTCCGTAACGAGCTGGCTGTACCACCGCTCGCCAAGTCGTCGGTCGATCCTGACGGCACCCGGGTCTTCGACCTGAAGATGCAGTCCGGCGAAACGGAGTTCACGGCCGGAAGGAAAACTCCGACCTGGGGCTTCAACGGCAGTTATCTCGGGCCCACACTGCGCGCCGAGCGCGGCGAGAAGGTCCGGGTGCGGGTACGGAACACACTGGACGAGGCCTCGACCGTGCACTGGCACGGGATGCGGCTGCCCGCGAAGATGGACGGCGGCCCGCACCAGATGGTCGCTCCCGGTACGGCCTGGTCGCCGCACTGGAAGATCGACCAGCCGGCCGCGACGCTCTGGTACCACCCGCATCCGCACGGCGAGACCGAGGACCATGTACAGCGCGGTCTGGCCGGGATGTTCATCCTCGACGACGCGAAGTCCCTCGGGCTCGGGCTGCCGGACACCTATGGCGTCAACGATCTGCCGCTGATCGTCCAGGACGTGAAGTTCGACGGAGCCCGGTTCGACCACGGACACGGAGTGCTCCAGACGGTCGGCTTCCTCGGTGACCGGACCATGGTGAACGGCACGCTCGATCCCTACCGCGTGGTCGAGGACGAACTCGTGCGGCTGCGGCTCCTCAACGCCTCGACCGCCCGCACCTACGACTTCGGTTTTGACGACAGCCGCGCGTTCTCGCTCATCGCCACCGACGGCGGACTGCTGGAGAAGGCGGCGCCCATGGACCGGATCCAGCTCTCGCCGGGCGAGCGCGCCGAGATAGTGGTGCGCGTACGGCCCGGGGAGCGGACCGTACTGCGCAACTATCCGCTCTCTATCGGCCAGGACTTCTACAATCAGCGCTTCAACGGCGGCGACGACACCTTCGACATCCTGGAACTCCGCGCGAGCAAGCACCTGCGTCACTCGCCCGCGCTGCCCGCCGCCTTCGGCAAGCTGGATCTGCCGGACGGTTCACAGGCCGCGCGCGGACGGTTCTTCAACCTCCAGGTGTCCGGGATCAACGGTAAGCCGATGAGCATGGGCCGGATCGACGACACGATCACGCGCGGCACCACGGAGGTCTGGACCGTACGGAACACCAATGGGATGCCGCACAACTTCCATGTCCACGGTGTGCAGTTCAAGGTGCTCTCGGTGAACGGCCGGGAGCCGGAACCGGCCCTGCGCGGCGCCAAGGACACCGTCTTCCTGCCGGACCGTACGACCGTGAAGCTGGCGATACGCTTCGACGGACCGGCCGATCCGAACGCTCCGTACATGTACCACTGCCATCTGCTTTACCACGAGGACCAGGGAATGATGGGCCAGTTCGTGGTGGTCGCCAAGGGACAGCGGGCGGGCCGTCCATCTGCCGTCCACGCACACCAGGGGCACTGACTCAGGCACTAACGTGCCGCGTATGACGACTGCTTTGATTACGGGCGCGACGGCCGGGATCGGTGCCGCCTTCGCGCGCCGGCTGGCGGCGGACGGGCACAATCTCGTACTGGTGGCGCGCGACACCACGCGCTTGCGGGAACAGGCCACCGAGCTGCACGACCGGCATGGCATCGAGGCCGAGGTGCTGACGGCCGACCTCTCGACCGACAGCGGGATCGCGTCGGTGGAGAGGCGGCTCTCGGACCGCAGAGCGCCGGTCGATCTCCTGGTCAACAACGCGGGCTTCGGCAACAAGGGACGTTTTCTCGATGTCTCCATGGCCGATGAGCTGACGATGCTGAAGGTGCACTGCGAGGCGGTGCTGCGGCTGACGTCGGCGGGCGTCGCGGGGATGAGGGAGCGCGGCCGGGGCGGAGTCGTCAATGTGGCGTCGGTGGCGGCGTTCGTACCGCGCGGTACGTACGGTGCGTCCAAAGCCTGGGTCGTGCAGTTCACCCAGGGCGTGTCCCGGGATCTGGCCGGGACGGGCGTACGGCTGATGGCGCTGTGTCCGGGATTCGTACGGACCGAGTTCCATGAACGGGCCGGCATGGGCACGGAGAACATCCCGGGCTGGATGTGGCTCGACGCGGACAAACTGGTGGCGGCGGCGCTGGTGGATCTGTCCCGCGGAAAGACGGTGTCCGTACCGGATCCCCGGTACAAGGCGCTGATGGGCGCGGTGAAACTGGCCCCGCGCGGCCTGCTCGGCGGAATCACCTCGAAGACGGGCCGCAAGTACGGGCCGCGGTAGGCGACGCGTCGGCGTGATGGCCGGACGCACCGAGGCCCGGCAGCCCCTGAGCGGGGTGCCGGGCCTCAGTATGACCGTACGGTCGTGCGCGCCGGGTTTCAGTGGCTGTGGCCGTGGCCGCCGTGGCCCGCGTCGCCCTCTTCCTCGGCCGGCTTCTCGACGACCAGGGTCTCGGTCGTGAGCAGCAGCGACGCGATGGACGCGGCGTTCTCCAGCGCGGAACGGGTGACCTTCACCGGGTCGATGACGCCGGCCTTCACCAGGTCGACGTACTCGCCGGTGGCCGCGTTGAAGCCGTGGCCCTTGTCCTGCTCCGCCACCTTCGCGGTGATGACGTAGCCCTCAAGACCGGCGTTCTCGGCGATCCAGCGCAGCGGCTCGACAACGGCGCGGCGGACGACCGCGACACCGGTGGCCTCGTCGCCCTCCTTGCCGAGGTTGCCCTCCAGCACCTTGGCCGCGTGCACCAGGGCGGAGCCACCACCGGAGACGATGCCCTCCTCGACCGCGGCGCGGGTCGCGGAGATGGCGTCCTCCAGACGGTGCTTCTTCTCCTTCAGCTCCACCTCGGTGGCGGCGCCGACCTTGATCACGCACACACCGCCGGCCAGCTTCGCGAGGCGCTCCTGGAGCTTCTCGCGGTCCCAGTCGGAGTCCGTGCCCTCGATCTCGGCCTTGATCTGGTTGATACGGCCCGCGACGTCCGAGGAGTTGCCGCCGCCGTCGACGATGGTCGTGTCGTCCTTGGAGATGGTGACGCGGCGGGCGGCGCCCAGCACGTCCAGACCGGCCTGGTCGAGCTTGAGGCCGACCTCCTCGGCGATGACGGTCGCGCCCGTGAGGGTGGCAATGTCGCCGAGCATGGCCTTGCGGCGGTCACCGAAGCCGGGAGCCTTGACCGCGACCGCGTTGAAGGTGCCGCGGATCTTGTTGACGACGAGGGTGGAGAGCGCCTCGCCCTCGACGTCCTCGGCGATGATCAGCAGCGGCTTGGAGCCACCCGCCTGGATGACCTTCTCCAGCAGCGGCAGCAGGTCCTGGATGGAGGAGATCTTGCCCTGGTGGACCAGGATGTACGGGTCGTCGAGGACGGCCTCCATACGCTCCTGGTCGGTGACCATGTACGGCGAGAGGTAGCCCTTGTCGAAGGCCATGCCCTCGGTGAAGTCCAGCTCCAGACCGAAGGTGTTGGACTCCTCGACGGTGATGACACCGTCCTTGCCGACCTTGTCCATCGCCTCGGCGATGAGCTCGCCGACCTGCTGGTCCTGCGCGGAGAGCGCGGCCACGGCGGCGATGTCGGACTTGTCGTCGATCGGACGGGCGGTCGCGAGCAGCTCGTCGGAGACGGCCTTGACCGCGGCGTCGATGCCCTTCTTCAGGGCGGCCGGGGAGGCGCCGGCGGCGACATTGCGCAGGCCCTCACGGACCAGCGCCTGGGCCAGTACCGTGGCGGTGGTGGTGCCGTCACCCGCGATGTCGTTGGTCTTGGTCGCCACCTCCTTCACGAGCTGCGCGCCCAGGTTCTCGTACGGGTCGTCGAGCTCGACCTCACGGGCGATCGTGACACCGTCGTTGGTGATGGTGGGGGCGCCGAACTTCTTGTCGATGACGACATTGCGGCCCTTGGGGCCGATCGTCACCTTCACCGTGTCGGCAAGCTTGTTGACGCCGCGCTCGAGGGCGCGACGGGCGTCCTCGTCGAACTTCAGGATCTTCGCCATGGGAGCTTTCTCTGTCCTCTCACACGAATCGCGCCCCTGTCCGCCCGGCAATCGCAGGGCGGCCAGGGGCGCGGTTCACAAGCAAACTCGAACGTGGGTGATTACTTCTCGATGATCGCGAGCACGTCGCGAGCCGAGAGGACGAGGTACTCCTCGCCGCTGTACTTCACCTCGGTGCCGCCGTACTTGCTGTACAGAACGACATCGCCGACGGAAACGTCGAGCGGGAGCCGCTCGCCGTTCTCGAAACGGCCCGGACCGACAGCCAGGACGACGCCCTCCTGGGGCTTCTCCTTGGCGGTGTCCGGGATAACCAGGCCAGAGGCCGTGGTCTGCTCGGCGTCGAGCGGCTGGACCACAATGCGGTCCTCGAGCGGCTTGATGGCAACCTTGGTGCTGGCGGTCGTCACGATCCGACCTCCCCCTTCGGAGATCTCACGGGGTTAACTGTCTGAGGGTGGCGACCAGGTAGATCCGTCGTCGCGGGTGCCGGACCTGCCAGTCGCGCTTTGGCACTCTCCATTGGGGAGTGCCAGACCCGAGACTATGACCGCGGTTAGCACTCGGTCAAGCGGAGTGCCAATACGGCTGGGCGTGGCGGTTCTGTCTCGATACGGAAACGCGCATGCGGGGCCCTGGATTCCGTACGACCGTACGAGCCGCGCACACGCTTACGTGACGGCGCACAGGGCTGCGCAGCGGCTCGGCGCGCACCGCCGGGCGCGCGCCGCTGAGGTCCGTGCGCTCACAGCCGGGCTCCCGCGTTCACACCGGGGCCGCCGGGACCTGCGCCCGGGTCCGGGTCCAGGGCCGGGCGTTCCTCCCCGGGGCACATCTCCCGGGGCTGCGGAGCGAGCCGTACGGCGCCCGGCCTGCCGTCCGCTCCGGGCACCGAGGGCGGCGTGTGCGGGCCGACCTTCTGCGCCGCCTTGCGGCCGAGCCGTTCGATCGGGTCCACCGGATCGGACGACTGCGCGCAGCCGGCGGTGATGAGCGCGCCGGCCGCCAGCGCACCGGCCAGCAACCGGTACTCAGCCCTCATACGGCCTCCCGTGGCCCCACGGCGCGTACGTGCCGTGCCCGCCGGAGCGACCGACGCGACGGGAGCGACCGGGCCGCACGCGTCCTCCCCGAGCCTCATAGCTGCGCCTCCGGTTTCATACGTACTCCTCCAGCGGTGTCATACGTAGTCCTCCAGCTTGCCCACGGCGTAGCCCTTGTCCGTGATCACCTTCATCACCTGCCGGATCATGTCGGGCATGGAGCCCGCCCACTCGTCCGGGCCGCGGAAGTGGGTGAGGATGATGTCCCCGGGGTGCATGTCCTTGTCCCACTCACGCCACTCCATATGGTCGGGAAATGCCTCCGACGCCCACAGAGGTGCGGCCTTCACACCGCACTCCTTGGCGGCCACCAGCGTGTCGCGGTTGTAGTTGCCGAACGGCGGCCGGAAGAGCGTGGGCCGGTGCCCGTACCGCTGCTGGAGCTTGTCCTGCTGGCCGCAGATCTCCCGCTTCTGCTCGTCGTAGGACAGACCGGGCAGATAGGGGTGGTTGAGGGTGTGGTTGTTCAGCGTCACCCCGTTGTCCTGCATCTTCTTGAAGTAGTCGTAGTTGTTGCTGATGACGTAGTCGCTGAGGAAGGCGGTGTACGGGATCTTCAGCTCGCTCATCATCCGCAGCAGCTCGGGATCCTTCTCCGAGCCGTCGTCGATGGTCAGGAAGACGACCTTGTCCTTGGTCGGGACGGTGGTGAAGATCGGCGGCAGATCCTCGCTGTCCTGGACCTCGAAGCCCTCGCGGGTGGTGATGGCCGGCTTGACGGTCGGCGGCCTGGGCGCGGGCAGCGGAGTGGCGCTGAGCCCCCACTTCTTGGCCGCGATCGCACGGGCCGCCTGGTTGCGGCGGAGGTTGTCGGCGTAACCGGCGATCATGCCGGCCGGAGCCTCCTTCTGCGCCTCCTGGGCGCCATGGCCGGGCCCGCCCGGCAGGCCAGGGCGCCCGGCGGCGGGCTTGGGCACCTCGCCTGCTCCGGCGGCGCATCCCGAGCCGATCGCACCGACGAGCAGCGCCGCGGCCACGGCGCGTCCGCGTCGGCCGCGTCGGCTGG
>NZ_FMDK01000806.1 GCF_900091995.1 Streptomyces sp. MnatMP-M17 | reverse complement strand
TACCGAAGGGCACCACCGTCCTCGGCGTCGACATCGGCGGCGGCACCCGCGACGCGGCGGTGATCAAGCTCGACGCGGCCCTCGGCAAGCGTGCCTCCGCGCCGCTGCTGCTCAGCGTCGGCGGCAAGACCGAGGAGCTCTCCCCGGACAAGGCGGGCCTCAGCCTGGACAGCCAGGCGACTGTCCGTGACGCGGCCGGCAGCGACTACAACCCGGTCTCGGTGATCGGCTCGCTCTTCGGCGGCCAGCGGATCGCCCAGCCGGTGATCCCGGTCGACCAGGAGAAGCTCAGCGCGGCACTGACCGATCTGGCCGGTGTCTCGGGCTCGGCCACCGAAGGAACGATCAAGTTCGAGCCGGGCCGGGCCGTCGCCGTACCGGGCAAGTCGGGCCAGTCGCTCGATGTCAGCCACTCGATCATCTCGGTACGGGACGCCTACCGCTCCCAGGTCCAGACGGGCCGTACGAACACCGTCGAGCTGCCCATCGCTCCTCGCGATCCGACGATCACACAGGCGGAGCTGGACCGGGCGATGAACGAGTTCGCCAAGCCCGCGATGTCCGATCTGATCACGATCAAGGCGGGCGACAAGCAGATCCAGTTCGGTCCCGCCAAGTCGCTGCCGAAGATCCTCTCCATGAAGGCGATCGACGGCCGGCTGGTGGAGGTCTACGACAAGAAGGCCATCGAGGAGCTGCTGGAAGGCGTATTCGACGGCATCACGATCACCAAGGGCGACGGCAAGCAGCATCCCGTCTCCGCCGACGATGTCGCCCAGGCGATGCAGAAGGCACTGCTCGGCACCACACCCGCCGAGCGCACCCAGGTGATCGATCTCGATCCCAGCTAGGCCTGTCGGCTTGGCTTTCTCGGAGCCCTCGTCCCTTTCCGGACGAGGGCTCCGGTGTGTCCGGCGCCGGTGGTCAGTTGAGCATCGCCCGTGCGGCCCGGGCCCGGCGGCGGATCGCCTCCGCCGTGGAGGGCTCGACCGCCGCCACCACCTCCGCGTACTCCTCCATCTCCGTCGCGCCCTGGAGGAACTCGCCACGCTGGACGAGGAGTTGGGCACGGTCGTAGCGCAGTCTGGCCGGGTGCGCGGGCAGCAGCAGGGAGAGTTCGACCGCCCACAGCGCCACATCGGTGCGCTCGGGCCGGGTGGCCGCCCAGGCGCGGATGTTGTTCAGGACGCGCAGGACGATGTCGAGCGGATCGGCCGGAGCGAACAGGGCGTCGTCCAGTGCCGTGTCCGCCGGTGTCACGCCCGTGGCACCGCTCACCAGCAGTGCCGTGTCCGCGCTGGTCAGCAGCCGTCCGCCGGAGAAGGGATCGGCGAGGATCCGTTCGCCGGGATCGCCCGGATCGCCGAAGCCGACCACGAAATGGCCGGGCAGGGCCACTCCGTACACCGGCGCTCCGGCCCGGCGCGCGACCTCCATCCACACCACCGAGAGCAGGATGGGCAGTCCGCGCCGACGCCGTAGCACCACCGGCAGCAGCGAGGAGTCGAGCCGCTGGTACTCGGCCGGAGAGCCCTCGAAGCCGCAGCGCTCGCCGAGCAGTTCCGCGAGCGCCACCGCCCAGGCGCGCGCTCCGAGCACACCGAAGGGCAGCAGTCCGGCCAGCCGGTCCAGTTCGGCCTGGGCCGCGTCGATACCGGCCTCGCCCAGGGCGGGATCGGCCTCGGCGCCCACGAGCAGACAGAGCGTCGCCAGGTCGGGACGGTCCGCGCGGGCCTCCAGCGCGAAGCGGTGGCGCGGGTCGACGGATTCCGGTCGCATATCGGCCTCGTACCCGCTCAGGGCGATCGGAAGTAGTGATAGCTGTGATGGACGGCGAAGCCCATCGCGTCATACAGCGCCCGCGCGCCGGTGTTGTCCGACTCCACCTGGAGCCAGGCGGCGGACGCGCCTTCCTCCAGCGCTCGCCGGGCGAGCGCGGTCATCACGGCCGTCGCCAGGCCCTGGCGACGCCGGGCCGGATCGACCTCCACCGCCATGAATCCCGCCCAGCGTCCGTCGACCACACACCGGCCGATGGCCGCGGGTACGTCCGCCGGTCCGGGTACCGAGGCGAACCACACCGAAGGGCCAGCGGC
>NZ_FMDK01000109.1 GCF_900091995.1 Streptomyces sp. MnatMP-M17 | reverse complement strand
AGGCGGCCTGCGGCCCGGCGACGCCCTCGCCCGCGTACCGGTCGAGGGCCTGCCGCTGCCGCGCGGGCCGCAGCAGTCCCTGCTGGTCGGTCTGGCCGTGCACCGCGACCAGATCGTCCGCCAGCTCGGCCAGTACGCCCACGGGCACCGAGCGCCCGCCCAGATGCGCCCGTGAGCGTCCCTCGGCGGAGACGGTTCTGCTGACGAGCAGCGTCCCTTCGTCCAGCTCGGCCCCGGCCTCCTCGGCCCGTACGGCCGCGGGCGTGCCCGCGGCCATGGTGAGCCTGCCCTCCACCACCGCCGACCTGGCGCCGATCCGTACCAGCGCCGGATCCGCGCGTCCGCCGAGCAGCAGGGCCAGGCTGGTGACGACCATGGTCTTGCCCGCGCCGGTCTCACCGGTCACCGCGGTAAAGCCTGGCGACAGCTCGACGACCGCGTCGTCGATGACCCCGAGCGACCGTATCCGCATCTCCTCCAACACGGTCATGACCATACGAGGTCCCGGCGCCGCCGCGCGACGGACCCCACCCACGGTTCGCCCGGCCGAGGGCCGGCCCGCCCTCAGTGCGGTGCCCCGCGGCTCAGTGAGGTGCCCCGCGCCAGCCCGACACCGGCAGCGCGAACTTGGCCACCAGCCGGTCCGCGAACGACGCGTGGTGCAGCCGCGCCAGCCGTACGGGAACGGCGCCGCGCCGTACCTCCACCCGGGCTCCCGACGGCAACTCGACCGTTCTGCGCCCGTCGCACCAGAGCACACCGTTGGGCGTGTGCGCCTGCACCTCCACCGCGAGCACCGTGGTCGGCGAGGTGACCAGCGGCTTCGCGAACAGGGCATGGGCGCTGATCGGCACCATCAGCAGCGCCTCGACCTCCGGCCAGACGACAGGACCGCCGGCCGAGAAGGCGTACGCGGTCGAACCGGTGGGCGTGGCGCACACGATGCCGTCGCAGCCGAAGGCGGTCACGGGCCGTCCGTCGATCTCCAGGACGACTTCGAGCATCCGCTCGGGCGAGACCTTCTGCACGGCCGCCTCGTTGAGCGCCCAGTCCCGGTGGACCACATCGCCGTTGCTGTGCACGACGACATCGATCGTCATCCGCTCCTCGACCTCATACGCACGGGTGACCACGCGGTTGACGACCTTGTCCAGATCGTCCCGTTCCGCCTCGGCGAGAAAGCCGACCCTGCCCAGATTGACACCGAGCATGGGAACGCCTGAGGCCCGTGCGAAGGCGGCACCGCGCAGCAGCGTCCCGTCGCCGCCGAGCACGATCAGCAGTTCACAGCCGTCGAGGACGTCGGGCGTGGCCTCCGGGACGGTCTCCACCGACGGTGGCAGCGGCAGATCGTTGGCCTCGGTGGCCAGTACGCGTACACCGAGACCGTTGCGTACCAGTCCGTTCACGACCAGTTCGGCGCTGCGGATCGCGGCGGGCCTGCCGGTGTGGGCCAGCAGGAACACGGTGCGGTCCGCGTTGGCGGACCGCAGGCTCCCGGCGGTCTCGGTGGCGGTGGTGCTCAGGGCCGGTTCGGCGGCCGGGATGTGCTGAGCGCCCAGCGTGACCGGAGCGCTCTCGGTGATCAGGGTGGTCGAGGTGGTCGGGGTGGTCTGGATGGTCTGCGCGGGCTCGGTGCTCTGCACGGGCTGCGTGGGCTGCGTGGTCAACGGGGTCCCTCCGCCACTGCACGGTCGACATCCGCCGGGTCCAGCTCGGGCGCTCCGGCGTGGAGCCACAGAAAGTACTCGACATTTCCGGACGGCCCCGGCAGCGGACTCGCGGTGACTCCTTTTACGCCGAGGCCCAGTTCACCGGCCCGCCGCGCCACCGCGCGTACGGCCTCGGCCCGCAGCTCGGGACTGCGTACGACTCCGCCACTGCCCAGCCGCTCCTTGCCCACCTCGAACTGCGGTTTCACCATCAGTACGAGATCGGCGCCGGGCGCGGCGCAGCGCACCAGCGCGGGCAGCACCAGCCCCAGCGGAATGAACGAAAGATCCCCGACCACCAGATCCACAGGCTTCCCTTCGATCGCGTCAAGCGTCAACTCGCGTACGTTCGTACGGTCCTTGACGGTGACGCGTTCATCGCTCCGCAGCGACCAGGCGAGTTGTCCGTAGCCGACGTCCACCGCGACCACATGGCCGGCGCCGGCCCGCAGCAGGACATCCGTGAAGCCGCCCGTGGAGGCGCCCGCGTCGAGCGCCCGCCGGCCGTGGACCTCCAGACCCAGCGGAGTGAAGGCCGCCAGCGCGCCCGCGAGTTTGTGTCCGCCGCGGGAGACATAGTCGGGATCGCCGTCGTCCGCGGTGACGACGACGGCGGCGCTCGTCTCGACCTGGGTGGCGGGCTTGGTCGCGGTGGTACCGCCGACGGTCACCCGGCCCGCGGCGATGAGCTGGCTCGCGTGTTCACGTGAGCGCGCGAGGTTACGGCGTACCAGTTCGGCATCGAGACGGCGGCGTGCCAGTCCTGCCACGTTCGGTTCAGCTCCTGTGGTCGTACGCGAGAGGGATCACCGGGGACCCGGGCCCGGGCCCGGAGCGCCCTGCCGGCCTTGCGCTCCCTGTGGGCCCTGCGGTCCCTGTGGGCCTTGCGGCCGAGGTCCTTGCGGGCCCTGGGGCGCCGGACGTGCGTCGAGCGCGGTCAGCGCGTCACGCAGCCCGCGGTGTACATCCTCGTACACCTCGACATGTCCGTCCGTCGGCAGGTGGTCGGCGTCGCCGAGACGGGCCAGCCACGCGTCCACCTCGGTGTCGCCGGTCGGGACGGTGCCCACGCCGAGCGGGCGTGGCGCCGCCGGGTCGTCCGCGGGAGGTCCCGCCGTCCCCGGCCCGCTCTCGGCCGGTCCGGCGGCCGGTCCCGCCATGGAGTCGCTCATGCCCAGACGCTACCGCGAAGCCCTGCGGTACCGTCGATCACGATGGCGACGACGGAGGAGTGCCGCAGCGCACTCGAAAAGCTCTCGGACAATCTGGCACGCGCGAACCGGGAGGTCCGCACCGCGGCCGGGCTCGACCGTTCACTGAGCTGCCATATCACGGATCTGGACCTCACCTTCACCGGCCGTCTCGTGGACGGCCGGATCGAAGTCGCCGACACCGTACAGGGACCGCCGCCGCAGAAGGCGGAGATCGGGCTGGCCATGGCGGGCGACGATCTGGTGGCGCTGGTCGACGGCGAGCTGAACTTCGCCCGCGCGTGGGGCTCGGGACGGGTCAGACTGGACGCGGGCTTCCGCGACCTGCTGCGTCTGCGCACACTGCTCTGAGCCGCACGCTGCTCTGAGACTCCGGGCCGCCTCGTGAGCGGCGGTGGGGCTGTACGGACCGGCTCTCACTTCGCCTGCGGTACGGGCACGGCCCGCCGGGCCCGCCGTCCCGCCGGCACCACCAGCGGCGTACCGGTCTCCGGGTCCTCGATCACCTGGCAGCGCAGACCAAAGACCTCTTCCACGCGCTCGGCCGTGACGACCTCCGAGGGCGCGCCCTCCGCCACGATCGCGCCGTCACGCATCGCGATGAGATGCGTGGCGTAACGGGCCGCGTGGTTGAGGTCGTGCAGAACGGCGACGAGCGTACGGCCCTGGGTCTCGTGCAGTTCGGCACAGAGGTCGAGCACATCGATCTGGTGCTGGATGTCGAGGAAGGTGGTGGGCTCGTCGAGCAGCAGCAGCGGTGTCTGCTGGGCAAGGGCCATCGCGATCCAGACACGCTGACGCTGGCCGCCGGACAATTCATCGACATAACGATCAGCCAGTTCATCGGCACCGGTCGACACCATCGATTCCTCGACTGTCCGCTCGTCCTCCGGCGACCACTGGCGCAGCAGCCCTTGGTGCGGATAGCGGCCACGCGCCACCAGATCCGCGACGGTGATCCCGTCGGGCGCGACGGACGACTGAGGCAGCAGACCGAGAGTCCTGGCGACCTTCTTGGCGGGCATCGTGTGGATGGCGGTGCCGTCGAGCAGAACACGTCCCTGGGAGGGCTTGAGCATCCGGGAGAGCGCACGCAGCAATGTCGACTTGCCGCAGGCGTTCGGGCCGACGATCACCGTGAACGAGTGGTCGGGGATCTCCACCGACAGATCGCGGGCGACGATCCGCTGGTCGTAGCCGAGAGTCACCGATTCCGCGGTGAGGCGCTGCATGGACGTACTCCTGGTGTCCGTCTGTTCTGGAGGGCTGCCGACCAACACGAAGTTAGGTTAGCCTACCCTCTCGTCCTGCAGACCCAGCTTCGCCAGCGCCTTGCCCACGTCCAGCGTGGAGGAGCCGTCGCCGGCCTCCGTCCAGGCCGCCGCGCACAGCGCACGCAGCCCGTCCAGCGCCGTACCGTCCCCGTCCAGCGCCAGTGCGTGCCCGTTCCCGGCGACCGAAGCGGTCCATCCGCCGCAGCCGAACCCTCCTTCCGTCCCGGCCACTTCGGGCTGTCCGGTCAGCAGTCCGCGCAGATCCTCGTCCACATACGTCGGCCGGTGCCTCGGCTCGGCGGCCAGGAGCCGCGCCGCGTCCGTCACTCCGGTCAGCACGAGCAACGAGTCCACGCCTCCGTTGAACGCTCCCTCGATATCCGTGTCCAACCGGTCCCCGACCACCAGCGCCCGCTTCGCGCCGGTCCGCAGAATGGTCTCGCGGTGCATCGGCGGCAGCGGCTTGCCCGCGACCTGCGGTACGGCGCCCGTGGCGATCCGTACGACCTCCACCGCCGCGCCGTTGCCCGGCATGATCCCGCGCGCACTCGGAATCGTCAGATCCGTATTGGACGCGAACCACGGCACACCGCGGTTGATCGCGTAGCAGGCCTCGGCGAACCGTCCCCAGGCCAGCTCCGGACCGCCGTATCCCTGCACCACGGCGGCCGGATCGTCATCGGCCGACTCGACCGGCACAAGTCCGCGCTCGCGCAGCGCGACCCGTAGGCCCTCGCCGCCGATCACCAGCACCTTGGATCCCGCCGGGAACTGCTCCGCGATCAACCGGGAGACCGCCTGCGCCGAGGTGATCACATCGGCCGGCTCGGCGGGCGCACCGAGTTCGGTGAGATGCGCCGCGACGGCGGCGGGCGTGCGGAGCGCGTTGTTGGTGACATACGCGAGATGCATCCCGGCGTCACGGGCCGTACGGAGCGACTCCACGGCGTGCGCGATGGCTTCCCCGCCCGCGTACACCACACCGTCGAGATCGAGCAGAGCGGTGTCGTACGCCTTGTGCAGCGCGGTCGCACTCCCGCTCGGCCTGGTCCTGCTCTGCTCGCTCATCCGCCGTCCGTCCCTCGCTCGTGACATCTGCACACCGCATCCACGTGACATACCTGCTCCGTGGCGCTTCTCTCCCGATCATCGCTCATTTCCCACACCCCACATACGATGCCCTGATGAACACAACAGGTCCTGCGGACAAGGGGCTGCGGCTGATTCCGTTCCATGGGCTCCGCTATGTCCCCGAACGGGTCGGCAGTCTCTCCGCCGTGACCTCTCCGCCGTACGACGTGGTCGTGCGGCCGGACGGACTGCACCACCTGGAGTCGGCCGATCCGCACAACATCGTCCGGCTGATCCTGCCGCAGGCCGCCACGCCCGGCGAACGCCACCGCCAGGCCGCGCGGACGCTGGCGCGCTGGCTCGCCGAGGGCGTCCTCGCGCCGGATCCGGAGCCCGCGCTGTACGTGTACGAGCAGCGCAAGGGCGAGCTGTTGCAGAGAGGCGTGATCGGGGCGCTGGCGCTCTCGTCGCCGTCCGACGGCATCGTGCTGCCGCATGAGGACGTCATGCCGGATGTCGTGGCGGACCGCGCGGCCCTGATGCGGGCGACCGCGGCGAATCTGGAACCACTGCTGCTGACCTACCGCAGCGGCGGCGAGATCACCGCCGGCGCACCGGACGTACTGGCCGACGCACCGGACGTACTGAGCGCGGCGGGCGCAGAGAGCACAGCGGGCACAGCGGGCATGACAGGGACGGCGGGCGTCATCGAGCGCACCGTCCGCCGCTCGCCGCTCCTCGACACCACCACGGAGGACGGCTTCAGCCACCGGCTGTGGTCGGTCACGGATCCCGGCGACCTCGCGGAGATCGCCGACGACCTGGGCCACCACCAGGCCCTGATCGCCGACGGCCACCACCGCTGGGCGACCTATCTGCGGCTGCGCGACGAGCACGTGGACGCCGGGCCCTGGGGATACGGACTGGTCCTGCTGATCGACACGGCCCGCTATCCCCTCCAGGTCCGCTCCATCCACCGGGTGCTGCACCAACTGCCCGTCGACCGCGCGGTCGAGGCGCTCTCCGGCTTCTTCCGTGTCCGTACGGTCGACGGCCCGCTCCCGGACGCGCTCGACGCCCTGGCCGACGCCACAACCATGGGCAACGCGTTCCTGCTCGCCGGGGACGGCCGCTTCCATCTGGTCGACCGTCCCGACCAGGAGCTGCTGGCGCGTACGGTGCCCGTCGACCGGCCCGCGGCCTGGCGGGCACTGGACGCGACGGTCCTGCACGCCACGCTGCTGAACCACATCTGGCGGATCCCGGACGCGCCCGAGCACATCGCGTACATCCATGACACGGCGGCGGCCGTCGACAAGGCGGAACGGGACGGCAGCACGGCGGTCCTGCTGCATCCGGTGCGCGAGGAGGTCGTACGGGAACTGGCGCGCCAGGGCGTGATGATGCCGCGCAAGTCCACGTCCTTCGGCCCCAAGCCGGCGACGGGGCTGGTGCTGCGAAGTCTCGCTCCGGGCTGCTGACGGCGTAAACACGTGTGGGCGGCACCCCGGCCGGGGTGCCGCCCACACGTATCAGCTCAGCTCAACGCTCAGTGCTTGGCGTCGGGTTCGTCGCGCTCGTCGTCTTCATCGAGTCGGTCGTCGTCACCGTCTTCGGCGACGTCCTCGTCGTTCTCGTCGTCTTCGACGTCGAGAACGAGGTTGAGGTCCTCGTCTTCACCGTCGGCCTCGGCGACCTCGTCGCTGTCGTCGTTCTCGTCCTCCTCGACCATGGCGTCCACGAACTCGACGCCGTCCAGCTCCGCGAGCCGGTCCGAGGCGTCCGTCGCACCGTCCTTGTCCGCCTCGATCGTCTTGGCGAACCACTCACGGGCCTCGTCCTCGCGCCCGGCCGACAGCAGGGCGTCGGCGTACGCGTAGCGCAGCCGAGCGGTCCACGGCTGAACGGAGTTGGACGCCAGCTCAGGACTCTGGAGCGTCACGATGGCGGCGTCGATCTGTCCCATGTCCCTGCGCGCTCCGGCCGCGACCAGCCGCATTTCGACCTGGCCCGCCTTGTCGAGCTTCTGCACCTCGGGCTCGCCGGCCATCGCCATCGCCCGCTCAGGACGGCCGAGTCCGCGCTCGCAGTCCGCCATGACGGGCCACAGATCGACACTCCCGGTCATCCGCCGAGCGGCCCTGAACTCGGCCAGCGCCTCGGCGTACTTCTGCGTGGCGTACGCGGCGAAGCCCGCCGCCTCACGTACGGCGGCGACCCGGGAGGCGAGCCGCAGTGCGATACGGGAGTACGCGTAGGCCTGCTCCGGGTCCTCGTCGATGAGCTGGGCGACCATGACGAGGTTTCTGGCGACGTCGTCGGCAAGCGTCTTGGGCAGGCTCATCAGCTCCTGACGGACGCTCTTGTCGATCTCCTCGCCGGTGACGTCGTCCGGGATCGGCAGCCGCTTGATCGGCTCCCGGTCACGGTCGCGGTCCCGGTCGTCACGGCGCTCGTAGCCGCTGCGGCGATTGTCGTCGCGCCCGCGGTATCCACCACGGTCGCGGTCACCGCGGTCCCGGTCGTCACGCCGGCCGTAACCACCGCCGGTGCCACCACCGCTCGTGGGCCGGCCACCGCGATCGTCACGACGAGCGTAGCCACCGCCGCCACCGGTCCCGCCGGGGCGCCCTGCTCCACCACGGCTGTCGTCACGGCGTGGGCCGCTGGGCCGGTCGTCACGACGGAAACCGGGCCGGTCGTCACGACGGTCGTCACGCCTGGGACCGCTAGGCCGGTCATCCCGACGGGGCCCGCTCGGCCGGTCGTCACGACGGCCGTAGCTACCGCCACCGCCACCGCCTCGGCTGTCATCACGACGGAACGTGGGCCGGTCATCGCGGCGGCCGTCGTCACGACGATCGTCACGACGCGGGCCGCTCGGGCGGTGGTCGTCACGGCGAGGACCACCACTGCCGGGACGGTCATCGCGACGGCCGTAACCGCCGCCACTGCCGCCACCGGAACCGAAACTGGGCCGAGCACCACGGTCACGGTCGTCACGACGAGGACCACTGGGACGGTCATCGCGTCGCGGGCCACTAGGACGGTCATCGCGTCGCGGGCCACTGGGACGGTCGTCCCGACGGAAACCGGGCCGGTCGTCACGTCGATCGTCACGCCGGTCATCGCGACGGAAGCCAGGCCTGTCATCGCGTCGGTCATCACGTCGGTCGTCCCGACGCGGGGCACCGGCGCGGTCATCACGGCGAGGACCGCTGCTGGGACGGTCATCGCGCCGCTGATAGCCACCGCCACCGGTCGGCCGACCGCCACGGTCGTCACGACGACCGTAACCACCGCCGCTGGAACCGGAATTGGAGCCGGGACGACCACCACGGTCGTCCTCGCGACGCGGTCCGGCGGGCCGGTCGTCGCGCCCACCGCGATATCCGCCGCCCCGGTTGTCATCGCGCCGATTGTCGTCACGCCGGCTGTCATCACGGCGACTGCTGTCGTCACGACGGAAACCGCCACGGTCCCGATCATCACGTCGCGGACCGCGATCGCGATCGTCACGGCCTCCGCGGAAGCCGCCCCGGTCACCGCTGTCCCGACGGCGCTGATCGCGCTCGGGACGGTCGTCGGAGGAGTTGGGGGACATCGGTTGGGCTCCTGTCTTCGGGTACCGCAGTCATTCTCGCGCAGTCGGCCTTCCGATGCGCTTCGGGTGAAATGGGGAATGGAAGGGAAAGCTGGGAAAACAAAAAGGACCCATGGTCCAGCATGAACGCTGGACCATGGGTCCTTGAAAGATTGTTCGGCGGTGTCCTACTCTCCCACAGGGTCCCCCCTGCAGTACCATCGGCGCTGTGAGGCTTAGCTTCC
>NZ_FMDK01000364.1 GCF_900091995.1 Streptomyces sp. MnatMP-M17 | reverse complement strand
CGCAGATCTTCGAGCCGGGCGAGGACGCGGCCGTCGGCACGGCGGTACGGCAGCAGTACCGGGCGACACGCGAGGAGATCCACCCGGGCGCCTTCGGCCAGGCAGTCTGAGGCCCGGGAGTCCGGGACACGGGAGTCCGAGGCCCGGGAGTCCAGCATGCGCGTGGCGTCGGCTTCTCGTAACGGTCCTGGTGGGGCCGTGTGCGGGTCGGCGCGCCGGTCTGCGCGTGAGGTCGTTCTTGACTCGTCCTTGGACATAAACCCGTGGGGCTCCGTGGGGGACGTACCGCAAGATGGGGTCTGACCTCCGGCCTGACCCCGATCCCGGTCCTGTCCGGCCCCCGCCCCGCCGCCGACTCCGAGAGACCCCGCGTGCTCATTCGACTTCTGCGAGCCCACCTCGCCCCGTACAAGAGACCCATAGCCCTGCTGGTGGCGCTCCAGCTCCTCCAGACGTGCGCCACCCTCTATCTGCCCACCCTCAACGCCGACATCATCGACAACGGTGTGGTGAAGGGGGACTCGGGCTACATCCTGGAGTTCGGCGGCATCATGATCGCCGCCAGTGTGGTCCAGGTCATCTGCAACATCGGCGCCGTCTACTACGGCGCGCGGACCGCCTCGGCCCTCGGCCGGGACGTACGGGCCGCCGTCTTCGGGCGGGTGCAGAGCTTCTCCGCGCGTGAGGTGGGTCACTTCGGTGCCCCTTCACTGATCACCCGCACCACCAATGACGTCCAGCAGATACAGATGCTGGTCCTGATGTCGTTCACGCTGATGGTGTCCGCGCCCATCATGTGCGTCGGCGGCATCATCATGGCGCTCGGCCAGGACATCCCCCTCTCCGCGGTGCTGCTCGCCGTCGTACCGCTGCTCGGTATCTCCGTCAGCCTCATCGTCAGGAAGATGCGACCGCTCTTCCGCACGATGCAGACGCGGCTCGACACCGTGAACCGGGTGCTGCGCGAGCAGATCACCGGCAACCGCGTGATCAGGGCCTTCGTAAGGGACGACTACGAGAAGGGCCGTTTCAAGGAGGCCAACACCGAGCTGACCGATGTCGCGCTGTCCACCGGCCGGCTGATGGCGCTGATGTTCCCGACCGTGATGACGGTGGTGAACCTGTCGTCGATCGCCGTCGTCTGGTTCGGCGCGCACCGTATCGACAGCGGCGGGATGGAGATCGGCGCGCTGACCGCGTTCCTCGCGTATCTGATGCAGATCGTGATGGCCGTGATGATGGCCACCTTCATGTTCATGATGGTGCCGCGCGCCGAGGTGTGCGCCGAGCGCATCGAGGAGGTGCTGGACACCAGGTCGAGCGTCGTACCGCCGGAGAGCCCGGTGACGGAGCTGCGCCGGCACGGACATCTGGAGATCCGGGGCGCGGAGTTCCGCTTTCCCGGCGCCGAGGAGCCCGTACTGCGCGATGTGTCCCTGGTCGCCAGGCCCGGTGAGATGACCGCGGTCATCGGCTCGACGGGCAGCGGCAAGTCGACGCTGCTCGGGCTCGTACCGCGGCTGTTCGACGCGACGGACGGTGAGGTGCTCGTGGACGGCGAGGACGTACGGCGGCTCGAACCGGCGCTGCTGGCGAAGGCGGTGAGCCTCGTACCGCAGAAGCCGTATCTCTTCTCCGGGACGGTCGCGACGAATCTGCGCTACGGCAAGCCCGACGCGACCGACGAGGAGCTGTGGCACGCGCTGGAGGTGGCGCAGGCGCGGGAGTTCGTCGCCGCGCTGGAGGGCGGGCTGAACGCGGCCATCGCGCAGGGCGGTACGAATGTCTCCGGCGGCCAGCGGCAGCGGCTCGCGATCGCGCGCACGCTGGTGCAGCGGCCGGAGATCTATCTCTTCGACGACTCGTTCTCGGCGCTGGACTACGCCACGGACGCGGCGCTGCGCGCGGCGCTGGCGCGGGAGACCGCGGAGGCGACCGTCGTGATCGTCGCCCAGCGGGTCTCCACGATCCGTGACGCCGACCGGATCGTGGTCCTGGACGAGGGCCGGGTCGTCGGGGAGGGCCGCCATCACGAGCTGATGGCACAGAACAAGACATACCGGGAGATCGTGCTCTCCCAGCTGACCGAGGCGGAGGCTGCCTGATGAGCGGTCCAGGCGGACGCATGATGATGGCGGCGGGACCGACCCAGCGGTCCACGGACTTCAAGGAGTCGGGCAAGCGGCTGCTGCGGCTGCTCGCCGTGGAGCGGACCACGCTGTGGTGGATGCTCGCGGCCGGAGTGCTGAGCGTGGCACTGTCGGTGATAGGACCGAAGATCCTCGGACGGGCCACGGACCTGATCTTCGCGGGAGTCATCGGCCGGCAGACCAAGGAGGGCGTCTCCAAGGCGCAGACCATCGAGGGACTGCGGGCCAAGGGCGACGACGGGCTCGCCGATCTGCTCTCCGGAGTGGACTTCACTCCGGGCCACGGCATCGACTTCGGCGCGGTGGGCGAGGTGCTGCTGGTCGTGCTGGTGATCTATGTGGCCGCCGGACTGCTGATGCTGGTCTCCACACGGCTCTCGATCCGGGTCATCAACAACACGGTGTACCGGATGCGCGAGGACGTCCAGGCGAAGCTGTCACGGCTGCCGCTGTCGTACTTCGACAAGCAGCCGCGCGGCGAGGTGCTCAGCCGGGTCACCAACGATGTCGACAACATCTCGCAGACCTTGCAGCAGTCGATGGGACAGCTCATCAACTCACTGCTGACCATCATCGGTGTGCTGGCCATGATGTTCTGGATCTCGCCGCTGCTGGCGCTGGTCGCGCTGGTGACCGTACCGCTGTCGGTGTTCGTCGCGGCGAAGGTCGGCAAGAGGTCGCAGCCGCAGTTCGTCCAGCAGTGGAAGGTCACCGGCACGCTCAACGCGCATATCGAGGAGATGTACACCGGGCACTCGCTGGTGAAGGTCTTCGGGCGGGCGGAGGAGTCGGCCGAGCTGTTCCGCGAGCAGAACGACCAGCTCTACGAGGCCGGCTTCAAGGCGCAGTTCAACAGCGGGATCATGCAGCCGCTGATGCTTTTCATCTCCAACATCAACTATGTGCTGATCGCGGTCGTCGGCGGACTGCGGGTGGCCTCGGGCACCTTGTCGATCGGCGATGTGCAGGCGTTCATCCAGTACTCACGGCAGTTCTCGATGCCGCTGACGCAGGTCGCGTCGATGGCCAATCTGCTCCAGTCCGGAGTCGCCTCGGCCGAGCGGATCTTCGAGCTGCTGGACGCGGTGGAGCAGGAGCCCGACGCGCCGTCCGTGGAGCGGCTGCGCAAGTCGCGGGGACAGGTGACGATCGAGCATCTCTCGTTCCGCTACGAGCCGGAGAAGCCGCTGATCGAGGATCTGTCGCTCTCGGTGGAGCCGGGACAGACGGTCGCGATCGTCGGTCCCACGGGCGCGGGCAAGACCACGCTGGTGAATCTGCTGATGCGGTTCTACGAGGTGACCGGCGGCCAGATCTCGCTGGACGGCCTGGACATCTCCCGGATGTCCCGTGCGGAGCTGCGCGCCAAGATAGGCATGGTCCTCCAGGACACCTGGCTCTTCGGCGGCACGATCGCGGAGAACATCGCGTACGGCGCGTCGCGCGAGGTCACCCGGGAGGAGATCGAGGAGGCGGCGCGCGCGGCCCACGCCGACCGTTTCGTCCGTACGCTCCCGGACGGCTACGACACGGTGATCGACGACGAGGGCTCCGGCGTCAGCGCCGGTGAGAAGCAGCTGATCACCATCGCGCGGGCGTTCCTCTCGGATCCGGTGATCCTGGTGCTCGACGAAGCGACCAGTTCGGTGGACACCCGTACCGAAGTGCTGATCCAGAAGGCGATGGCGCGGCTGGCACACGGCCGTACGAGCTTTGTGATCGCACACCGGCTCTCCACGATCCGGGACGCGGACGTGATTCTGGTGATGGAGAGCGGCTCGATCGTCGAACAGGGCACGCACGAGGAGCTGCTGGCGGCGGAGGGCGCGTACGCACGGCTGTACGCGGCGCAGTTCGCGCAGGCGGTGGCGGAGGTCGACTGAGGCGGTGAAGGCCGGCTGAGCGAGCGGGCCGGCACGGTGTACGTGTCCGGCGCGGCGCCGCGTCCGTACTGCCCTGGGGCGTACTGCCCTCGGGCCGTACGGGCGCGGCGCCGGTCTCAGTCGAGATAGCCCCGGAGCTGGTCGGCGTAGGCATGATCGCGGAGTTTGCCGAGTGTCTTGGACTCGATCTGCCGTATGCGCTCGCGCGTCACACCGAAGATCCGGCCGATCTCCTCCAGCGTCCGGGGCCGGCCGTCGGCCAGCCCGTACCGCAGCTGGACCACCTTGCGTTCGCGCTCGCCAAGAGTGGAGAGCACAGCCTCCAGATGCTCACGCAGCAGCAGGAAGGCCGCGGACTCGACCGGGGACGCGGCGTCGCCGTCCTCTATCAGATCGCCGAGCGCGACATCGTCCTCCTCGCCCACCGGCGCATGCAGGGAGACCGGTTCCTGCGCGAGCCGCAGCACCTCGCTGACGCGCTCGGCGGTCAGATCGAGCTGCTGGGCCACCTCTTCGGGAGTCGGCTCGTAACCGCGCTCCTGAAGCAGTCTGCGCTGGACCCGTACGACACGGTTGATCAGCTCGACCACATGGACCGGGACCCGGATCGTGCGGGCCTGGTCGGCCAGCGCCCGGGACATCGCCTGGCGGATCCACCAGGTCGCGTACGTCGAGAACTTGTAGCCGCGGGCGTAGTCGAATTTCTCGACCGCCCTGATCAGGCCCAGGTTTCCTTCCTGGACGAGATCGAGCATGGTCAGTCCGCGGCCGACATAGCGCTTGGCCACGGAGACGACGAGCCGCAGATTCGCCTCGATCAGCCGCCGTTTGGCCATCCTGCCGAGCACGACCAGCCGGTCGAGGTCCAGCGCGAGCCGGGAGTCCAGATCGGTGGCGCCGCTCAGCTTCTCCTCGGCGAAGAGGCCGGCCTCGACGCGCCGGGCGAGATCCACCTCCTCGACGGCGGTGAGCAGCGGGACACGGCCGATCTCCCGCAGATACTGACGGAAGAGATCGGAGGAGGGCCCGCCCGTGTCGGCACGGCTGCCCCGCCGTGCCGGTGGCTCGGGCACGAAGGGCACCTCCACGGGATCCTCGGTCAAGGGCTCCAGAGCCAGGGCCAAGGGCTCCGTCAGGGCCAAGGGCTCCGGAGCCAGGTCCGGTACGGCCGTCGACACAGCTGCCGGCACCGTCTCCGGGTGGTGGACGGCGCGGCTCTGGGACGGGACCGCGGCCGCGAACTCGCCGGGAGGCATGTTCGGTGGCACGGTCAGGGTCGAAGTCGGGGTCCGGTTCTGCACGGGGGGCGACCTCCAGGGTGATCGCTGCCGGTTCAGGGGCGTACGGCAGCGGGACGGAGGCGGCCGGGCCGTACTCCGTCCCGTACACGATGAGCGGATCCGCGGGGTGTGAGGCGCCCACCGTCGGCAGGCCGGCCGCGCTCCGTAGAACTCAGGCACCGAACCCAGTGTGGGGTACGACACATGACTGTCACGAGGGGCGTGCGGCGACTTTCTGCGTCCCGTACGTAACCGGGCCGTTACCCAGGGAGGCAGGAAGGGCGCGCCGGGTGGGGTTCGATGTGAGGCTCAGAGCGCGTCGGCGCCGCGGTTGCGGAGGGACTGGCCGTACTGCTGGAGCACCCACAGCTCGTTCTGCACGGCGGCGAGATGGTCCGGCGCGGCATGGGTGCCGAGCCTGGTCAGTGTGCCGGTGACCTCGCGGACCCGGCGGTCCACGGCGCGCAGCCGTACCTGGACGAGCTGCTCCCCCGCGTAGGTCTCGTCGATCGTCTTGCCGTGGAACACCTCCACGGCCAGCTCGGTGACCATGGCGCGCACCGCGTCGTTCGGCGCGGCCTCGCGGACCCGGGCCAGATACTCCGGCGCGGAGTGCAGGCCCTGCTCGGCGCCGCCCGCCTCCGCTATGGCGCGGCGTACGGCGGCGTACGGCGGCGCGGTGAATTCGTCCTCGCCGTAGGCGTCGAAGGCCGGTGAGACCAGCTCGGGCCGCTGGAGGGCGAGCTTCAGCAGCTCGCGTTCGGTGCGGTGGGCCGGGCTGCGGAGATTGAGCGCGGGTCCTGAGGAGCCGGGGCCGGCTCCGGACGGGCCGGGGCCACCCGCGCCCTG
>NZ_FMDK01000392.1 GCF_900091995.1 Streptomyces sp. MnatMP-M17 | reverse complement strand
GGCTGCGCCGGCCGATGCTGCTGCTGGCCCGCCGCTGCCCGCCCGTGGTGGCGATGGCCGTGTCCGTCGGAGTGCTGGGGCTGCACTCGGCGGTCGTGGTGGCCCTGCCCGGAGCGGGCGCGGGCCTCGTCGGCGGACTTGGCGTGCCCTTGTTCTGGGGGATGCTGCTCACGTACTGGCTCAGCAGGGCGGCCTTCAACAGACGGCGGCCCGTGGACGGATAGCATGCGTCCGTAGCGAACGGATCACCGGCGGCGTCGAGGAGGGCCCGGATCATGGCCGGAGAACCACAGGCCGACTGCCTGTTCTGCAAGATCGTTTCCGGGGAGGTGCCGGCCACCGTCGTCCGGGAGACGGAGACCACCGTCGCCTTCCGTGACATCAATCCGCAGGCCCCGACCCATGTCCTGGTCATCCCACGGGTGCACTATCCGGACGCGGGCAGCCTCGCCACGGCCGAGCCGGGCATCGCCGCCGATGTGCTGCGCGAGGCGGCGGCGGTCGCCGTCGAGGACAAGACCGACGGCAGCGGCTACCGGATCGTCTTCAACACGGGCGCGGGCGCCGGTCAGACCGTCTTCCACGCCCATGCCCATGTGCTGGGCGGCCGTGGCTTCAACTGGCCTCCCGGGTAGGCGTCTTGTCCGTACGGGAACTGGTGGTGCTCGGCACAGCCAGCCAGGTGCCCACCCGCCATCGCAACCACAACGGCTATCTGCTGCGCTGGGACGGCGAGGGCCTGCTCTTCGATCCGGGCGAGGGCACCCAGCGCCAGATGCTGCGCGCCGGCGTCGCCGCGCACGACATCGACCGGATCTGTGTCACGCATTTCCACGGTGATCACTCGCTCGGACTGGCCGGAGTCATCCAGCGGATCAATCTCGACCAGGTGCCGCATCCGGTCACCGCGCACTATCCGGCGAGCGGACAGCGTTTCTTCGAGCGGCTGCGGTACGCGACGGCCTACCGCGAGACCGTCCCGCTGACCGAGGCGCCGGTCAGCGGTGACGGAGTGCTCGCGCGGACGCCCGCGTACACGCTGGAGGCGCATCGGCTCTCCCATCCCGTTGAGTCGTACGGTTATCGGCTGATCGAGCCCGACGGGCGGCGGATGCTTCCGGCGCTGCTGGCCGAGCACGGTATCGCGGGCCCCGATGTGGGCCGTCTCCAGCGCGAGGGCTCGCTGAACGGTGTGACTCTGGACGAGGTCAGCGAGACGCGCAGAGGCCAGCGGTTCGCCTTCGTCATGGACACCCGGCTCTGCGCGGGCGTGCGCACGCTGGCCGAGGGATGCGATCTGCTGGTCATCGAGTCGACGTTCCTCGACGAGGACGAGCGGCTGGCGAGCGAGCACGGCCATCTCACGGCGGGCCAGGCGGGTCGGGCGGCGCACGAGGCCGGCGTACGGCATCTCGTACTGACGCACTTCTCGCAGCGCTACGGCGATCCCGACGAGTTCGAGCGGCAGGCACGGGCGGCCGGTTTCGACGGTGAACTGACCGTCGCCGCCGATCTGGTGCGGGTGCCGCTGCCGAAGCGCTCCGGCTGAGATCAGGTCGGGTGGGGGCGAGATCAGGTGGGGCGGGCCGCGTTCCGGTCGAATCCCTATGGAATCCCGATCAGAATTCGATCAAGTTCCGACTGAATGCGATATGACAGCGAGCTGAAGCGAACACAGCCTCCACGGGGATACCGAGCGTCCGCCCCGGCGCCGAGGATCGGGCAGACTGTCCGGATCCGCACGCGATCGGGAGCCCGCCGTGATCACATCCAATGGAGACCCGCTGGAACACACCGCGGAACACGCCGCACACGCCGATGCCGACGCGCATGTCGATCCGCTCGGCGCGCTGCGTGCCCCGGACGATCCGGACTGCGATGTCTATCTGACGGGCACGGTCTTCCTCGACATCATCTTCACCGGCCTGGACAGCGCGCCCGTACGCGGTACGGAGTCCTGGGCGCGCGGCATGGGATCGAGCCCCGGCGGGATCGCCAACATGGCCACCGCGCTCGCCCGGCTCGGACTGCACACCTCGCTCGCGGCGGCCTTCGGCGACGACCACTACGGCGAGTACTGCTGGGACGCGCTGGAGCAGGGCGAGGGCATCGATCTGTCCCGCTCCCGCACCGTTCCCGGCTGGCACTCGCCCGTCACGGTCTCCATGGCGTACGAGGGCGAGCGGACGATGGTCTCGCACGGCCACGAGGCCCCGCCGCCCGAAGGCGCCCTCCCGGAGTGCCCGCCACGCGCCC